>CAMZJG010000062.1 GCA_947307505.1 uncultured Clostridia bacterium
AAGGCATAAAACCGTCATAGGAGGTGCTTTCCCATGAAAAAGTTCCTGTGTTTTGCGCTGCTCCTGACCCTGCTCCTCTCTGCCTGCGGACTGACGCCGGCACAGCCGACGGAGCCTGCCGGGACAGCGGCACCGCCGACAGCCCCGGAGTCCACCCCGAAGCCCACACCGGCGCCGACCCCGACGCCGGAGCCCACCCCGGAGCCGGAGCCCGACGATCCCCTGGAGCGGGCCCTGCGATTCCTCCGGGCCCAGGACGGAGACTACGTGTCGAGGCATATGAACACATACCTGGAGCTCTACCGCATGATGCATCCCGGGGCGAACGTCCTTGCCACCAGCTGGACCCACGATGCCCGGCACATGCAGCTGAACATGATGGGTCTGGACGTCCAGGCCTTCCTGGATGCGGGGTACTTCCCGGACCTGGTGACAGTCAGCTCCATGGGTTATGCCAATGAATTCGTCCCCCTGGCCGAGCCCATCCCCCGGGAGCCGGAGTGGGAACGGGTCTCCGAACAGGGCGTGCGGGTCACCATGGACCGGGCGGACTGGCCGGTGGGGGCGGAATACGTGCGCTTCACCATGCGCAACGAGGGGGAGGAGTCCTATCTGTACGGGGCGGACGTGGAGCTGCAGAAGTATGTGGAGGGCAGCTGGAAGGCCCTCCGGCATTCGGGTGTGATCCTCGCCATTGGTTATTACTTGAACCCGGGGAATGAGCGCAGCCTGACCCCGCCCATGGTCTACTTCCCCGCCCTGGGGGAGGGCCTGTACCGGGTGGGCTTCATCCGGGATGGGGTCTGGGCGGAATTCGCCGTCCGGGCCGACGCGGAACCGGTGGACGTGAGCGATATCGGGCGCGTCAGTTGGCCGGAGGCGGCTCTGCTGCTGGCGGGGCTGCCGGAAACCGTGGAAAGCGATCTGCGTGACACCCGCTGGCCCGCCATGAGCAGCAGCTCCTGGGAACTGCGGGAGGAACGGCGATTCACCGATGAAGAACTGGCCGCTCTCCTCCTGGGGGAGGAGGCGGAGTATGACGCCGCGGCGGAGGTCTACCGCCTGGGGAACGGAACCCTGGACCTGAAACAGGGGGCGGAGCTGGACCGGGATGACCTGCCGGCAAAGGCCCTGCGTCTGGTACTGGAAAACACGCCGGCTTCCCCGGAGAAGGCAGGGTGGAAGAGCCGCCAGCGGACGGTGATGCTCCCGCCTCTGGACAGCCTGTACCCGGAGATCATCGGAACCAGTTATGCCCCGGATCCGGACGTACTCAATCAGAGGCTGGAAGCGGCTTTGGAAACGCTGGGGGAGGACGCGGGGGAACTCCGGAACTTCCGCTTTACTTCTGAGGACCTGCGGGACCTGCGGCTGCTGCTGGTTCCTGTGAGCACGGAAGGGAGTTACCCCAAGGGCTTTCCCCTGTGCTCCCCCGAGGGAGAGCTGGCGTCTTCGGCGGCCTGGTGCGTTTACCGGAATACCTACGATACCGATGCCTGCACCATGAGCATGGAGTTCCTGGTCCTCCACGCCCGGTATACGGGCTACACCCTGGTGCCGGGAGAGCAGCATCAGACCCGCTCCCCCCTGGAGCAGGCGGAGAAATTCATCCCCCTTTTGCGGGAGGAGGGGATCAGGCTGCTGAGCTTCGACTATGTGCTTATCCCCGACCTCCATGAGTCGGAGGGGAAAACTCTGCACCCCGCCTACCGCCTTCTGGCGGAGACGGCGTCGGGGGAGGAGCGGTGCTTCGTGGTGAGCGCCGTGAGCAGAGGGGCGAGCGCCTACGACCTGCAGCGACGGGCTTACCTGGAGGAGCTCATGAACGCCCATACGGTCACGGATATCTTTGAGACCTGTTGGGCGCAGTACCCGGAGATGGACGTGTGGCCGGTGAGCTTCGGCATACGGGCGCTGGAGGACGGAAGGGAAGCGCTGATGATCGACTGCGACGGAGTGGACTGTCCCGCCCTGGAGGCCTCCGGGCTCCTGCCGGAGGGGGTGGCGCTGAACTATCCGGAGGAGCAGTTCAACCAAAAGCTTTCCCACCCCTGCCCCTGGGAGCCGGAGTGGGAGAAAAGCTGGGCCGGGGGGACCGTCACCCTCACCATGGCCCAGGCGGAGTATCCCTTATACCCTGATTACGTGGAACTGACGGTGCGCTGCGAGAGGTCATTCAACCGAAACTGGGACCGCTTTGAAAAGTATGCCGATGGAGAATGGCATCATGTGCGGGAGTGGATGGCCGGGACCCTGGGTCTGCGCTACGTGGAGTCCGGGGAGACAGCGCTGCAGGTGAGGACCAACGCCAAGCTGGGGCCGGGTCTATACCGACTGTATCTCAATGATGAATACTGGGTGGAGTTCAAGATAACCGATCGTACAGCTGAAAACTAGCACAAACAGCCTCGCAGAGTTCGCGGCTCGGAAGCCGCGAATACAGGAAATCATATTCGGGCAGAATTCATTTCTGCCCGAATATACTTCTTGCGGAGCGTACTGCGCGAGCGAAGCGAGTGCGGGAAGCGCAGCGCGACTATCTCGACCTTGAGCCCAGCGAAGCGGGTCAAGGTCGAATTGCCTTCGCCTGCTCCGTGATGCCCTTTTCCCGCCAGCGGGAGAAGAAAAACACCGGGAGGATGATGAGCATGCCCATGAGCATGCTGATGCCCCAGGCCTGGAACACGCCGATGTAGTGCTCCATGCCCACCCCGGCGGCTGCCGCCGCTTCCCGGCTGGCATACTGCCCCGCCGCCAGGGCGGCATCCAGGGCCTTGTCCAAAGGCCGGGCGGTGATGGCCCAGGTGAGGGGGATCTTCAGGATGGTGGAGCCGATGACGCAGAGGGAGGCGCCCAGGGCGGCGCCGGCGCCCCGCAGGGTCCCGGCCAGGATATTCTGGACCCCGTAGAAGAAATAGAAGAAGCAGACGAAGCGGATGCCCTCCGCCGCCATGCGCCGGGAGGTTTCGTTGGCCCCGAAGATCAGGGTGATGGCAGGGCAGAAGAAATACAGGATCACCGAGAGGACCAGGGTGACGCCGCAGGTCATGAGCAGGGTGGCGCGGACCCCCTTGTTGGTCCGGTCCAGGTCCCCGGCCCCCACGTTCTGGCCTACATAGGTGGTGACGGCGGTGGAGAAGCCCATCATGGGCAGGAGGACAAAGCCGTCGATCTTCATGAGCATGGAATTGGCGGCGATGAACTCCGTGCCGAAGCGGAAGGAAAAGCTCTGGGTGATGAGGCAGCCCCCGGCGAAGCACATGCTCTGGAGAGCGGAGGGAAGGCCCAGGCGGAGGATCTGCTTCGTCAGGATGCCGTCCATCCGCAGATGCCGGAAATCGATCTTCGCCCCGTAGACCCCGGTGGACTGCCGCCAGAGCATGAGGCAGCCGCTGAGGATATGGGCCAGAATGGTGGCGATGGCCACCCCCGCCACGTCCCAATGGAAGACGCAGACGAAGAGCAGGTCCAGGGCAATATTGGTGAGGCTGGAGACGATGAGGGCATACATGGGCCATTTCGCGTCCCCCAGCCCCTGGACCATGCCGTTCATGTTGTTGTACAGCACGTTGCCGCAGGTGCCCAGGAAGATGATGCGGATATACAGGGTGGCGTCCTCCAGAATATCCGCCGGGGTGCCCAGGAGCAGCAGCAGAGGCCGGGCGCAGAGGGTGCCGGCGACGGTGATGAAGATGCCCGCCAGCATGCTCAGGAGGAAGGTGGTGGTCATGGCCTTCTCCAGCATTTTCGTATCCTTGGCTCCCCGGTACTGGGAGATGACGATATTGGCCCCCATGCTCACCCCCATGTACAGGGCGTTGAACACCAGCATGATGGCGAAGCTGGCGTTCACCGCCGCGAGACAGTGGGTGCCGTCCCGGGCAAAATTCCCCACCACTACGCTGTCCACCACATTGTACAGCTGCTGGAACAGATTCCCCAGGATGATGGGGAGGGAGAAGAGGATGATCTTTTTCGCAATGGGACCCTGGGTCAGGTCCCGCCGGTCGGCTGCCCGGAGCAGCCGTTCTTCTTTTGTCAAGATGCGTCAGTCCTTTTCGCGCAGCGCCGCTGCGATTTTTTCGTACATAGGGAGGGTCACGCCGTACCGGCTTCCCAACCGAGGCACCTGGAGGATAAGACCCTCCAGCTCCGAGGCCCCGCCCCGGAGGATATCCCGCTGGAGGGAGGTGGTCATCTCCGGCTCCACCCCGTCCAGGATGTCCAGGTTTCGGGAAGGGAGGTCCGGGTCAAGTTCAACCCCCTGCGCCCGGGCCAGGAGGACGATCTCACCCACCAGGGCGGAAAAGCAGTCCCGGATCTCTCCGGGCTTCTGCATGGCTCCGGCGGTGACGCCGTAGTACAGACCGCAGGCCCCCTGGGGGGAGACGTAGGAGAACTTGGTCAGGCAGTCCCGACGGATGTTCCGGGAAAGGTTGGCGTCCACGCCGCAGGCGGCCAGATCCTTCCGGATCACCTCCAGGATGGGAGTCGTTTCTCCACCCGGCAGGCCGAAAAACACCCGGAGGATGTCCCCCCGCATGAGGATGCGGCCGGGGGCAGCGAGCTCGGAGGCAATGTAGATGCAGCCATTCGTCACCAGCGGGCCGGACAGCTGTGCCCGCAGCCACTCCCCGGTCTCTGGCAGGTTCAGGATGGGAATGATCACCGTGTCCTTCCCGGCGGTGCGCCGGAGGAAGGGGAGCGTCTCTTCCAGGGAATACCCCTTTACGCAGAGGAAAATCACGTCCGGGGCGCCGGAATAAGATTCCATATCCCAGGCCCGGACGGGCCCCAGGGAGAAGGAACCCGAGGGCTTGTCCACCCGCAGACCCTCCCGGGTCAGAGTTTCCAGCTGCCTTCCCCGGGCGATGAAGGCGGCGTCCAGCCCGCCCCGGAGCAGGTGGGCGCCCAGGGCGCCGCCGGTGCCCCCGGCCCCCAGGATGAGATATCGAAGGCTCATGGGCTGACCCGGAAGGAGGCGACGTATTCCGTATCCGCCCCGGTCTCCAGGCCGGGATCCTGCAGGAAGAGCTCAGGCTTCAGCCCGTCTTCCTCCGCCGTCAGCTGGAAATGGCAGAGGGCGATGCCCAGGTCGATCTTCTGCAGGTCTCCTGTGGCTTCGTCGCCGAAGCCCTTGTTCCGCTTCACATAGAAGCTGACCGTGCCTTTCGACGCCACCGCCCGCCAGGGCTGCTTGTTCACCGCCGAGGGGGCAAGGCGCACCGCCTCCAGCGGCCTGGCCAGGGGTCCGGCTGCCTCCGGATCCAGGGGGGAGTGAAAATCACCGGCATAGAACAGTTCCCCGAAGGGCAGGCGGGTATCTGCCCCCACGCCCTTACGCATGAGGCTCTCCCGCAGGGAGAGCTTTTTTGCCGGATAGCCCAGGGGGCTGGCGCAGGGCATGAACTCCTCGGGCCCCAGGTCCATGGCTTTCTGGAAGGCGTCCCGGTTCAGGGTTCCCCCCAGCCATACGGTGCCGATCCCCAGGGACCAGGCATAGAGCACCAGCTTTTCAAAGGCGTAACCATAGGATTCCTCCGCGTGCTCCTGCCGGGGGAGCTTCGCCGCGAAATACAGGCTCTCTCCGGTGACCACGGGACTCTTCAGCCCATGCTCCCCTGCCTCCAGCAGGCGGAATTCCGGAGTGATCCCCCAGGGAGTGGAGATGTCTGCCAGGTAAGCGGCCAATGCCTCCCGGTGTTCCGGCTTTACAGGGATGCCATTGTAGGTGCGCACGCTGCGCCGGGCTTGGATCAGCGAAAAGACGTTTTCCATGTTCAGTTTTCTCCTTTCCGATTTTCCCGCCGCCGGATGACCAGCAGTACCGCCAGCAGGATCACCAGGGTCACCGGGGTGGCCAGGGCGGCGACAGCGCTGTTCGTTCGGGAACCGACGATCCCCGCCAGGATATACCCGGGCACGCATACCGCCGCGGCAGTGAGGGCATAGGGCAGCTGGGTGGTGACGTGATTGATGTGGTTGGACTTGGCGCCGGCGGAGGACATGATGGTGGTATCCGAAATGGGGGAACAGTGGTCCCCGCACACCGCCCCCGCCAGGCAGGCGGCGATGGAGATCACCAGCATCTCTGATTCCCCGGGGAACACGGCGCAGACGATGGGGATCAGGATGGTAAAGGTGCCCCAACTGGTGCCTGTGGAGAACGCCAGGAAAACGGAGACGATAAACGCAATGGCAGGGATCAGCATCTGCACCGCTTCGGCAGAGGAGGCCATAAGCCCATGGATGAAATCCGCCGCGCCCAGGAGGCCGGTGACCCCGGATAGGTTCCAGGAGAGGATGAGGATGATCATGGGGGCGCACATGGAGCGGAAGCCCGCGGCGAAGCAGCCCATGAAATCCTTGAAGCTGATGACGCCCCGGTTCATGTACAGCCAGAAGGTGACGATCACGGTGATGAGGCTTCCCATTACCAGGCCGCGTGCGGAGTCCGCATCCGCGAAGGCGTTGATGAG
>CAMZJG010000063.1 GCA_947307505.1 uncultured Clostridia bacterium
TGGCCTATATGCGCGGCCGGACCCTGGACGATTCCTTCATCATCCTGGATGAGGCACAGAACACCTCCCGGGAGCAGATGAAGATGTTCCTCACCCGGATCGGCTTCGGCTCCAAGGCGGTCATCACCGGAGACATCACCCAGATCGACCTGCCCAAGGACAAGGTCAGCGGCCTGAAGGAAGTCATGAACATCCTGAAGAATATTGAGGGCATCGAGATCTGCCGTCTCACCGGGGAAGACGTGGTGCGCCACGCCCTGGTGCAGCGGATCATTGAAGCCTATGAGCGGTTCGAGAAAGCCCGGACCCCGGAGCGGCCGCCCTATCGGAGGAGAAACGGATGAGGCAGCGGGTTCGGGTATACTTCACCGGGGAAGCCCCGGCTTGGGCCTCCCTTCTTGTGCGCCGGACCATCCGCGCCGCCCTGAAGGAAGAAGGGATCCGGGTGCCTTGCGAGGTGAGCGTCCTGTTTACGGATGACGAGGGGATCCGGGAACTGAACCGGGAGCAGCGGCAGGTGGACTCCGCTACAGATGTGCTCAGCTTTCCGGCCTTCACCTTCGCCGCCGGCGCTTTTGACCCGGCGGAGGGGGAAGCGGATCCGGATTCCGGCCGTCTGCCCCTGGGGGATATGGCCCTGAATCTGGATCGGATCCGCAGCCAGGGGGAAGAATACGGCCACGGTCCCAAGCGGGAGACCGCCTACCTCACCGCCCACAGCGTCCTGCATCTTTTGGGGTACGACCACCTGGACGAGGGAGAGCAGAAACGGCAGATGCGGGAGAGGGAAGAGATCATCATGAGGAAGATGCACCTATGAGCATTGAACGTACGGGAGTATTCACCATCGCCGGGCGTCCCAATGTGGGAAAAAGCACCCTGGCGAACACGATCGCCGGGGAGAAGATCGCCATCGTCTCCCATAAGCCCCAGACCACCCGGAACCGGATCTATGCCATCTGCACCCACGGGGACGCCCAGCTGGTCTTTCTGGATACCCCGGGCTACCATAAGCCCAAAAACCGTCTGGATACCTACATGAGCAAGGTGGTGGAGGACAGTGTGGCCGGGGATGTGGACGCCGTCCTCCTGATGGTGGAGCCCATTCCCAATGTGGGACAGCAGGAGGAAGCGCTGATCCGGATGGGACAGGCCTCCGGTGCGCCCCTCATCCTGCTCATCAACAAGTGCGATACCGTAAAGAAGGAAGAACTGCTGGGAGTGATGGACTGCTATGCCAAGGCGGCGGATTTCCGGCAGATCGTCCCTATCTCCGCTAAGACCGGGGAAGGGGTGGAGGAACTCCTGGATATCCTGGCCGACCTGGCTCAGCCTGGGCCTCAGCTGTTTCCCGAGGATATGGTCACGGATCAGCCGGATCGGCAGATCGTGGCGGAGATCGTGCGGGAGAAGCTCCTGTACTGCCTGGATAAGGAGATCCCCCACGGCACCGCCGTGGAGGTGGAGCGCTTCACCCAGCGGGAGGAGGACGGGATCATCGACCTGGATGTGACCATCTACTGCGAAAAGGAGAGCCACAAGCGGATCATCATCGGCAAAAACGGCGCGATGCTGAAAAAGATCGGCCAGATGGCCCGGCGGGACGTGGAGCGTTACATGGGGTCGAAGGTCTACCTCCAGAGCTGGGTCAAGGTGAAGGAAAACTGGCGGGACAGCGGCGCCATGCTCCGAAACTTCGGCTACGATGGCTAACCTGGTGCTGAAGGGGCTGGTGCTCCGGGCAGCGGATTATCAGGAGAGCAGCCGGATCCTCACCGTGCTTACGGACAGCCGGGGAAAGATCACCGTCTCCGCCAAGGGGGCCCTCCGGCGAAACAGCCGGATCGCCGCAGCCAGTCAGCCCTTCGCCTATGCGGAGATGACCCTTTCCGAGAGCCGGGACCGGTTCTATCTGAACGAAGCCAGCACCATCAGCCTGTTCCCAGGTGTGACGGCGGACGTGGAAGCCTATGCCCTGGGGGCCTATTTCCTGGAGCTGCTGGATGCCGCCTGTCCCGAAGGGGAGGAAGCTGCCGACGGGGAGCTTGCCCTGGGTCTGAATGCTTTATGGCTCCTGTCCGAGGGAAAGAAGTCCCCTGCGCTGGTGAAGGCCGCCTTTGAGATCCGCCTCATGTCCCTGCTGGGATATCGGCCGGAAACGGACCGCTGCGCCGTATGCGGCAAGGAAGCGCCGGAAGCCCCGATGCTGGATCTCCGGGGCGGTTCTGTGTATTGCCGGGACTGCGCGGCGGGTAACGCCCTTCTGCCCGCGCCTCTGCTCCCGGCGTCCCTGGAAGCCCTGCGCTATATCCTGGCCGCGCAGGACAGCCGGGTGTTTGCCTTTTCCCTGGGGGAGGAAGCGGAAAAAAGACTGGGCAGCGCGGCGGAACGCTATGTGCAGGAACAGATGGAACGGCGCTTTTCCACGCTGGATTACTATAAGAAGATCAAAACCTGAGAGAGTAAGCCCATGAAAGAAATGAACAAACTCTATGAGAAATCCCTCCTGACCCTGGAGCTGCCCAGCGTGCTGCGGATGCTCCAGGAGGAGGCGGTATGCTCCGCCGCCAAGGAGGCGGCGATGGAGCTGCGCCCTTCGGATATCGACACGGAGGTGGCCGATCGGCTGCGGGAGACCACGGACGCCAAGCGCATGGTGGCGCTGAAGGGGACCGCGCCCCTGTGTGATATCCGCCCGGTGAGCGGGAGCCTGGCCCGGGCCAGGCTGGGCGGGATGCTGAATACCCGGGAGCTGCTGGATATCGCCGGCGTCCTTCGTGCCGCCCGTCAGCTGAAGGGCTGGGCGGGGGAGGAGGCTGGATGCCTGACCGGGCTGTTCGGCGCCCTGATCCCCAACAAATTCCTGGAGGAAAAGATCACACTCTCCATCGTGGGGGAGGAGGAGATCGCTGATGCCGCCAGCAGCGAGCTGGCCAGCATCCGGCGGCATATGCGGGCGGCCAGCGCCAAGATCCGGGACGTGCTGAACAAGATCATCACTTCGCCCACCTATGCCAAGGTGCTGCAGGATCCCATCATCACCATGCGGTCTGACCGATATGTGGTCCCGGTCAAGGCGGAGCACAAGGGCGCGCTGGGGGGACTGGTGCACGATGTGAGCTCCAGCGGCCAGACCCTGTTCGTGGAGCCCATGCAGGTGGTGCAGGCCAACAACGAGATCCGGGAGCTGCAGGCCAAAGAGAAGAAGGAGATCGAGCGCATCCTGATGGAGCTCAGCGCCGACGCCGCCAACTTTGAGTCGGATATCGTCTGCGATTTTGACTGCATGGCCCGGCTGGACCTGATCTTTGCCAAGGCTCAGCTGAGTTATCGCCTCCGGGGCGAGGAACCTATCCTTTCCCATGACGGCCGTCTGCAGCTGAGGAAGGCCAGGCATCCCCTGCTGAATCAGGGCAGCGCGGTTCCAATCGATATTGCCCTGGGGGGCAATTTCGATACCCTGGTGATCACCGGTCCCAATACCGGCGGCAAGACGGTGAGCCTGAAGACCCTGGGGCTGCTGAGCGTCATGACCGCCTGCGGTCTCCATATCCCGGCGGAAAGCGGCAGCACCCTGCCCCTTTTCAGGAAAGTCCTGGCGGATATCGGAGATGAGCAGAGCATCGAACAGTCCCTTTCCACCTTCTCCTCCCATATGCGCAATATCGTGGGGATGCTGGAGGAGGCGGAGGAGGATACCCTCATGCTTTTCGATGAGCTGGGCGCCGGTACGGATCCCAGTGAAGGTGCGGCCCTGGCCATTTCCATCATCGAGTATGCCCGGAAGCAGGGCGCCTGCATCGCAGCCACGACCCACTATGCGGAGCTGAAGGTCTACGCCACCACCGCTCCGGGGGTCATGAACGCTTCCTGTGAATTCGACGTGGAGACCCTCCGTCCCACCTATCGGCTGCTGATGGGGATCCCCGGCAAATCCAACGCCTTCGAGATCTCCCGGCGGCTGGGGCTGCCGGAGGAGATCATCCAGGACGCCGGGGGCAGGATGGACAGCGAGCAGGCGGAATTCGAACAGGTGCTTGCCCTGCTGCAGACAGAGCGGAAAAAGCTTGAGCAGGCCCAGGAGGAGACGGAGAGTCTTCGGATGCAGGCCAGAGCGGACGCTGACAGCGCAGCCCAGCTCCGGGCAAAGGCGGAGGAGGAACGGAACAAAGCAGGCGTCAACGCCAGAAGGGAAGCGGACCGGCTGCTGCGGGAGGCCCGCCGGGTCTCCGAGGAGACCTTTGAGGAACTGAACGAACTGCGGAAGGCAGCGGTGAAGGCGGAGAACGTCCAGCAGGTGAACGAGGCCAAGGTGCAGCTGGTGCGCCGGCTGAACGAGGCGCAGGATCAGCTGGGCACCGGGCAGGAAGAGGAGGAGGACAATACCCCCCTCGCCAGACCGCTGAAGCCGGGAGATACGGTGATCCTGAAAAAACTGGGTACCCCCGCAACGGTCCTGACGGTGGGCGCAGACGGAGCCCTGACCCTCCAGGCGGGCATCCTTCGGGTGACGGCCAAGACGGAAGAGGTCAAGCTGGCGGAAAGCGCGTCGCCGGACAAAAAGAAATTCCTGCGGGAAACGGAATCCAAACTCCGCAATCTCTCCGTCAGTCCGGAGGTGGATCTCCGGGGACTCACCGGCGAGGAAGCGCTGCTTATGCTGGAACGGTATCTGGACAGCGCCAGGATGGCAAAGCTGAATACCGTGCGGATCATCCACGGCAAAGGCACCGGCGCACTGCGGAAAACGGTGCAGGATTACCTGCGCCGCAGCGGAGATGTGCGCAGCTTCCGCATCGGGAGATATGGCGAAGGGGAAGATGGGGTCACAATCGCCGAAATCAAGGCCTGAAAGGCGCTGATTTTCGGCAGGACAGCCGATGAGAAAAGCGGCGTTTGGGCTTGACTGGACCCGTTTTTTTTGGTAAAGTATCAAACCATAAAGGGCAAATAATTCAGAAAAGAAGGTCGTGTAGCCAGTGTACATCAGGACTGTAACCGTCAACAATCAGGTCGGTCTTCATGCCCGGCCGGCGACATTTTTCATCCAGAAGGCCAATGAGTTCAAGAGCAGCATCTGGATCGAAAAGGATGAGCGGCGGATCAATGCAAAGAGCCTGCTTGGCGTTCTCTCCCTGGGCATCATCAAGGGCATGACCATGGATATTGCCGCAGATGGTCCGGATGAGCAGGAGGCCGTCGAGGCTCTGGAGCAGCTCATCAACACCAATTTCAGCGATTACGAAAGCTGAGCGGAACAAAGAAAAAAGGATCTCCCCCGGAGCGGCGTCTGCCGCCCCGGGGGAGCGATTTTCTGCACATTATTCGATGGGCTTTGCAGGGCCTTTCTGCCCCCACAGGGGACCGGTAGCGAGACCCCACTTTTTGAACATTTCCTCGTAGAAGGGGGGACGGGGGAAATTCATGCTCATTTCCATCCGCAGCTTCTGGAAGCCCATGCCGATCTTGTCGAAGCGCTGCAGACTTTCCACCAGCTCCTCCAGCCGTTCGCTCCTCAAGGTGAACATCACTTCGTTTTCATCCGTCAGACCCCGCTCGTATTCTCCGGGATCCGGGAAGGTGATGTTGAAATCCTTGCCGTTGAGCACGGGGATGCTGGAATGCACGCAGGAGTCCACCGGATCCAGGGTCAGGTCAAGCATATCACCGGTGATGTACTTGGTGGCCATCATCAGACTGCGGATCTGGGCGGGGGTGCAGTAGATGCACACGATATCCGGCACGAAGGTGCAGCTCCGCAGAGGCGCGATGGAGAAGCCGATGGGCGCCTCGCCCTTCAGGAAGGGGTATTCTTCCCGCAGGAATTTGACACCCCGCTGGGGATCCTTCATGAAGAACTTTGTGCCCATGTAGACGTAATCCTCGTCCTCCATGGGGCAGATCTTATAGGAGACCAGGGGCCAGACGCACCAATGGTCGTCCTTCAGCATGGTGTAAGCCTTCCGGTTCCGGCGCACCAGAGCGAAGGCCTGGCACATGGCCAGCCGGTTCCCCTCGTCCCGCACGGGACGGATGGTTCCCTCGGGGATCTCATCCTCGGAATACAGCAGCTTCAGCGCGATGGGGGAGTAGCGCAGCAGCAGCCGCTGCTCCAGTTCGTTGCCGTAAGCATTGGCGTTTTCCACAGTCATGGCTTCAGTCCGTCCTTTCCCATTATCCGTCCGCTCGATGCGGAGGGTGATATGCTCGTTTTCTCTGGCCGAATCCCGCAGCATGCGGAGCAGACGGCCGGCATAGTCCTGCCCAAGCCCCTGTTCCAGTGCCTCCGGATGCAGGATGGTCAACCGGATGTCCTCCCCGCTGGCGGTGAGCAGATCATGGAGAGCGTCCAGGTTATGCCCGCATTCTTCGGGAA
>CAMZJG010000064.1 GCA_947307505.1 uncultured Clostridia bacterium
CCCGGGTGATGCTCGCCGCTTCCCGCATGGCCGCCGCAGTCGCTTTATTGGGCCGCGCCGCCAGGATAGGTGTAGCTGACATTTTCCAAAGTTAGCGCGTTCATGGAAAAACCTCCTTGCTTTTCGTTTTTGGACGGGGGCGCCTCGCCGGCGGGGCCCCTGCCGGGGGCGTGACTTTCCCAATGCGGGGAAAGTCACCAAAGGCGCACCAAAGGGGACCTATTTCGAGGCGGTCCCCTTTGGAAACCCTCCCCGACGACGAAAGGGGCTCCGCCCCCTTCGAACCCCAACGGGAGACGTAGGACGGGGGACGGGAGTTCTGCACGAAATAACGGGATCAGGTAACATATGCGGGGGGATCCAATGGGGGGCATTCGGCCCCCCTTGGCCGGGAGGAGGGGCCCCGGGGAACCATTCGGAAGGTTCCCCGGGCGATCCTTTGGTTCCTTTCCCATCGGGGGGAAAGGAACGCCTCGCCGGCGAGGCGGCTTCCGCGGGTATGGAAACCCCTTCGTGTTTTATTCCTTCGCCTGCAATTGCTCCAGCACCCGTTTTCTTGCGCAGAGCCAAGCGAAGATGCCGGAACCCACAGCGCAGGCTGCCAGATGAGCAGAGACGTAGATAGCGAAGGGAACAATTATTGCCCCCCATTCTGGATGCAGGACCACCAGCACCATGGCGATGCCCAGTACCAGACCCGCCAGGGCGCATAATACCTGGGAAAGGGTATACAGGATCACGCAGTCCCTTGCCCGCACCCCCAGGGCTCGGAGGATGCTGATTTCCCTGGACCCGTGCAGCACGATCAGCCCCGGCAACACTCCTCCCAGCAGCAGAGCCGCCGCTACTGCCAGGGGATACAGGCTCTCAATAAGCCTGTGGATCTTGTACATCCGATCGGCATAAGAGGTATCTATTCTCAGTTGAACGCTGTTCCCAGAACGGGAGATGACCTGCTTTGCATAGTCAGAGAATTCCGTAGCTTTATGGTAGTCCAACAGGGTATATTCCGCTATGTCCAGGCCGAAGCCAAACTCAGAATACAGGAAGGTGTACCGATTCCAGGTCTTGGCAGAAACATAGGTGGTCATATCCAGCGCATCCGTTTGGATGAGGCCCGCGATTTCCATGAAAGGCCGCCGAGCGTCTCGGCGTTCCATGACCGTTTCCCCCTCCTTGAGGGGGTCATTACCGTTGTTCGTCACATGAAGCCACCAATTTGTCTCGTTTACTCGGACTTTATCTCCAAGGCCAAGACCCAGGGAATCCGCAAAACCCTGTGTGATGATGCAGTACCGGTCGTTGGAAGCCATGACGGTTTCCTCATCCAGACCTTTTTGCCAAACAATAGGCAGTTGTACTCGGCGGTCCATGCGGTTCACAAAGATGATCTCTGTGTTGTTCATCTCGACTACGGCATCCTTGGAGCAAAATTCGTAGTAGGGATCCCGCACATATCCACTATCGGCAATCTTGACTGCCCGATCATAGTCCAGGCCGCCAGAAATCACCGGTTTTACCTCCACGTTCTGATACAGCTCCCGGTAGATACCACGGAGTCCCGTAAGGGCGCCAAAGGCAAATACCAACAGAGCTGCCAGCACCATGCTCAGGCAACTGCGACCCATATTACGGCTAAGTAGTCTGCGGAGATACCTCCCGCCCCAGTTGTTACTGCGGCTGCCTCCCAGATTCCTTTGCAAATGCAGCGCTTCAGGATTTGACTGCTCGACAGTCACCAGTTCCTGCTTTAGTCGTTTCTGTTGTCCTCCCTCTGCCTGTAATAACTGCAATATGCTTTTTCGACGAATGAGTAGTATTACACCCCAGGCAAAGGCTGCTAAAACCAAGAGGAAGCAACAGCCTCCCAGGACATAAAGTGATGGTCCAGCAGGGGCATGAGGAGTGGCAACCTCTACCGAGGATGCCGCCAGTTGCCGTATACTGAACATCTTTGCAGCCACCCCGCCAATGATGACGGAGATGCTGCCCAGAGCGAGGAAGGGGATAAACAGACAGGACGATGCCGCTCCTTTGGGCATGCCAAGGGCCCGGAAAATGGCGAATTCTTTTTTCCTCCGCCCGATGAAAAGCCAGATGGTGACGACCAGGGCCATGATTGCCGCTCCGGTGAAGACCAGGAGCTTTATGCGCGCCAGGTCACGGGTTGCCACAAGCTGCTCTCCGACGAGGGACCAGCCCAAATCACTCCACAAATAAGGTTTTCCCAGATCAGCCAGAGCGGACAGGTTCTCCTGCTCAAATGGAATGATCTCCTCCGGGTTTTCCACAACGAAGCTTATTTCAGCTGGTTTCGGGGAATAGCTCTCGGTGTTCACGCAATCCGGCAGAAAGGCCGAGGGGACGAAAATCGCATTGTTAGACCAGCACCAGTACAACTCCCGGTCCACATGGTTACCTTCATTCAGGTCTCGCCATGTTCCCACAATGGTAAAGGTCTGCTCCTTGAAAACAGCAGAGTACCTTCCTCTTGTGGATGCAACTGCGCCCAGAGGAGCATACTGCTCGCAAAGGTAATTACCCAGATTCAGAGTGATGTTGTCCCCAATATGTAAGCCGTTATGTTCCAGAAAATCCTTGCTCACCACGCACACGGGTTTGCCCGCATCCGCCGGTGTGATAAACCGACCAGCCTCGCAGACCATTCGCCCATCCGCTACTCGACGAATGGAAGCCATATCATCCCCATAGACCACATCAAAGGTGTGCAGATCATCGTTCGTTACTTGGATGAGCTCCCGCAGGTTGGCAAATTCTTCTGTTTCCAGCCAGTTTTCCGGCAGATCTGTAATGTCTACGAAGTAGGGCCACCAGCCGATAAGAGTATCGTCTGCCATGACAAAGGTGTTGTAGTTTCCCTGCCGCTCCGGGGAGAAGGAAGTCTCATTGTCTCTCTCGTTTCGCATAACGAAAACATAGCGCCGACCAACCTCCAAGTCGGACAAATCAGACCAGCACAGGTGATTGTCGATGCTATAGGCGTTTCGCCTGTCCGGGTAATCTACCCATCCCGTCATCACGTATTCATCCCGCAGCTCATCCCGGATGAACCATTGGGAGATTACAGGGGTACTTTCTCCCTCTTGGAGCCAGGTCGAATCTCCAGCCAACAACTCCACATCCTCCAGTTGGATACACTGGAAGCCGCCTATTGCCACCTCTTCATAGTGAGAGTACGCCCCATTTTTAATGGGAAGACCCTGTTTCTCCTGGCTTTCATTGAGAAATATGTCTTCTATAGTAGCTGCCACAATACAACGCCCTGCGTAAAAGAAGAGTTTCTGATCTGTGTCTAGCCGCATATAGTCCGGAGATACCCCGGCGGTCATGTACCGTCGCTCTACCCGAGAGATATGGGGTAGGTTGCTCAGTGCTTGAATCGTGTCTTCCTTGAGGCTTTCGTGGTGATAGCCAGAATAAGATACCACGTCGAAGGTTTGACCTGGGTTTGTTGGATCTGTGATGAGGAAAAAATCATTGTAAGCACTGGGCCTGCTAACGGGTACTTCCTCTACCGTCAGCACACCCTCATATTTATCCCGGGCCTCCTTGTACTCCCCATCCGATACGGCGTATTCTCCCAGGTTGTACAAAAACAGGAACGCCGTAGCCGCCAGGAGCAGCAGGGTTACGGCGGTTTTCAGCGGGCTGCGGTACAGGGTTTTCAGCGATTTAGACGGTTTCACGGCGCTTGCTCCTTCCCGATGGTACACTTCCTCCCGGCTGCCGGTACGGAGCAGAGTCAGCACCAGCATCTCCCCTTCGATGTAATAGACCAGCAGCCGGTTCGGCTGCACCTGGCATTCCCGATAGCCCTGCATATCCCCGCTCAAGGGCCGGTCACGGTATTCGGCGGGAAGAGTCTCCCCCGCAGCCAGAGCGGTGATGACGGCATTCAGGGGTCCCATATCCAGCCCCTTCTGCTGTGCCCGCCTGTAATCCCTCTTGAATTCGGCAGTCGGTTTGATGGTGTACATCATCCTTCGCCCCCTCGGTCAGCTTTGCTTTCGGATGGAAACATAGTTTGCCGCAGCCCGGCGCGTGCGCTGCGCTTTGCAACGACATCCGCATGTCCCCCGCATCCGGTTCCGGATCCTCAGTCCGCCAGGTCCCGGAACAGCTCCTCCGGGTCCTCATAGCCCTTGACGGATTTGTCCCGGGTGATGCTCGCCGCTTCCCGCATGGCCGCCGCAGTCGCTTTATTGGGCCGGTCCCGCTTGATCTCAAAGGGGATCCGGTTCTCCCGTACCGCCTGGCGGAAAAACACGGTGATAGCGGTGGTCAGGCTCATCCCCAGATCGGCGAACAGGTTTTCGGCCTGGGCCTTCAGCTCCGGGTCGATACGAACGTTGAGGTTGGCTGTATTCGGCATGTCAGATCTCCTCCTTTTTTGTGATTATATCAGCGTTACATTGTAAATACAATACCCAATTTATGCCTCCGCATTTGCAGCATGTTCCCTTCCCCAGTGGGAAACAGGAGAAACCGCCGCTCATCCCCCGTCCATCCCGTCCCGCCGCAGGGCTTCCCGGTCAATATTCCCAAAAAAGATCTCCCGCCTCCGTAGGGAAGCGGGAGATCCATCGTGTTTCAGGGGCTCAGCCCCACTTGATGGTGTAGCCGGGGAAGATCTGCTCGAACAGGTGTGTGATCTCGTCCGTGAAGCAGAAGCGCAGGACGATGGCCGCAGCCACCAGGAGCAGGATCCCGATGATCAGCAGGATCAGCCAGGCCCGGGCCAGGCTCCGCCGGGCGATCTTCCGGCAGACGCCGCAGGCCCAGAGGATGCTGAGGATCAGGCCGATGACGGGGATGCTCATCAGGAAGAGCTGGATCGCCATGCCGATGCCGCTCATGGGGGCATAGGGGCTCTTCTTGCCGGGACGGGCCTCCCCATCATAGGAGGCGGACCGGGCCGGCTGCTGGGGCGGA
This sequence comes from uncultured Clostridia bacterium, assembly GCA_947307505.1. The sequence goes on from CAMZJG010000064.1 coordinate 4,954, forward strand.
TAGACCGGCTGCGCGGGCTGGGCCTGATACACCGGCTGCGCAGGCTGGGCCTGGTAAGCCGGAGCGGCAGGAGGCGCATAGGCCGGAGCGGGAGCCTGGGGAACAGGATCCGGACTCACCTGGGAAACGGGGGTCTCCACCGGGGCGGTTCCCGCCGCCGCGGTGAACTGGGGGGCGGGTTCCGCAGGGATCTCGCCCGCATTGATGGGATCCACGGGGACGGCCGGATTCTCTTCGGGACCGGGGCCGACGGTGGGATCAAACGTATCGTTCATGCTCATCCTCCTCCTTTTCGGGAAGAATCCGTCCCCCGAAGCGGGGGCGGGAAGCCGCAAACGGCTTTACGAGCCCATACTAGCGGATTCCTGCGGATTTGTCAAATGCCGGTGCAAAACGGCTGCGGCGCAGCGTCCGAAACGCCGGACGGCTTCCAGCGCCTCCTCCAGGGTATTGGCGTCCGATCCCACCTCCAGCAGCAGATAGCCGGGACTGAGCTGCTCGTTGTATCGGGCGGGAGACAGGAGCATGGGGCGGCTGAGTCCCGGCTCCTCAGCCTCCATTTCCGCCTGGAGCTCCAGGCCCAGCTTCACGTTTTCCCGCCAGTTGGGGTGATACAGGCCGCTGTCCCCCGTGGTGAGCACCAGCATCACCTGGGCGCTGGTCCCCTCCGGGAGCTTGTACACGGTCTTCTTCCCGTTCAGGGCGTCCCGGTGCAGATCGATCACCACCCGGATCCCCGGCTGCTCCTCCAGCCATTTCTCCGCAGCCGCCCGGGAACGGGCATAGGAGCCGTTATAGTTGGGCCAGTCGTACAGCTCCCGGTCGTGGACCACGGTGAAGCCCGCCTCCTCCAGCACCGCCGACAGCTCGTCCCCCACCCGGATCACGTTCTGCTCCTTATCCAGGGTGCGGCCCGGATCGCTGGCCTCATACTGATCCTCTCCCTGGGGGGTATAGGCCTCCGTGCTGTGGCTGTGGAGGATGAGCACCTGCGGGCCCGAATCCGGCAGGGTCAGGCTCCAGCCCTCCGCAAACAGGGCAGCCAGATCGTGGCCGGAGGTCCGGTCATCCACCCGGGGAAGCTCCGACCGGGCAAAAACCGGCGCCGCCGTCTCAGGCTCAGGCTCCGGCGGGGCCGTCGCCGCGCGGGTGGGCTCCAGCTCCGGCGTCGGCAGGGCGGTCGGCTCCGTTTCCTGTACCGGAAGGGGCTCCGCCGCGGGAACGGGCTCCAGCCGGGCCGCCAGGGCGCTGAGTACCCCCAGGCTCCACAGGCCGTAAAGCGACAGGCCCAGGGCCAAGGCGCAGGCCGCCAGCCGCCAGAATCGGCCCCCCATGTCAGTCCCCCCTTTGTCAA
>CAMZJG010000065.1 GCA_947307505.1 uncultured Clostridia bacterium
CCCCCTGTCAAGACCTTTTCCAGAATATTTTTCAGCAGTTTTTTACGCCACAATCTCTGGTGGTCATCCTCGGATTATGCCCGAAAATGTAGTACCGGGCCGGGGCGTTCGCCCCGGCCCGGCAACCGGTCATCTTTTATCTGGAATATTCCACCAGCTCCAGCTTCTCTCCAGCGGGGCCGGTGAAAAAGACGTTTTTGAAGCCGTTGGGGAAGAAATCGGGCGAGGAACCGATGGGCCCGACCTCGACCCCCTTTGCCCTCAGGTCTTCGACAAAGGCTTCGATCCCCTGTACCTCCAGGGCGATATGGTCCACGGCGCCGCCCGGCTTGGCTTCTCCTGCGGCGATGAACTCCACCACCAGCCCTCCGTTCTCTACGAAGGTGAGGGGCATGGGGCCGATCTTCCCCGCATAGTAGGGGCGGAAGCCCAGGTTCTTGCAGTAGAAGTCCACGCACTTCTGCACGTCTCCGGTCATGATGCCCACATGGGCGCAGCCGCAAAACAGATAATTGCTCATCCCAGCGCATCTCCTTTCATCTTCGGCATTCTTGCCTGAGGGCAGTATACCAAAGGATAGTCTCCTATGCAAGTACGGTCTTCCCATGACGAGAAAAAGATGCTATACTGGATCCATCCTGAATACGGGGAGGGCAAATGCATGGAACTGAAAAAAGTCTACGACGGCTCAAAGCTCACCGTTTTCCTTGCGGGCAAGCTGGACACCGAGAGCGCACCCAAGCTCAATGCAGAACTGGCTGCATCCCTGGGGGGGATCACGGAACTGGTGCTGGATATGACGGATCTGAGCTACATCTCCTCCGCCGGTCTTCGTACTCTGCTCTCCGCGCAGAAAATGATGAACCGCCAGGGACGCATGGTCCTTCGCGGCGCACGGGACAGCATCCGGGACGTATTCCGCATTACCGGCTTTCTGGATCTGCTGACCTTGGAATAAGGTAAGAGATCAAATCAAAAGCTCCCCTCTGAAAGGAGGGGAGCTTTCGTGTTCAGACCACTGGATTCTTTTCCGCTTTGCCGATTTTCACCGCCGCGACCATAAGGCCGAAGAGCAGCCAGTACAGCAGCATGATCCGGGGATAGGACCAGATATAGTCCGTCAACCCAAATAATATGGCGCCCAGGAGACCGGAGGCGCTTCCGGCGGCCACAGCACGGGTCACCGGCACCAGTTCCTTTTGCGCGCCGGTCCGTATGCCCCGTTTGATGGGGAAGAAAGAGGCGAAGATATAGCTGATCAGGGCGAAGATTCCGCTCTCCCCCCAGATCTGAGTAAACTGGTTATGGCTGTGGACAAAGTAGGCGGAACCGGTATAGAAGCTGTTGGCGTTCACCGCCTTGCGGAGCGTGGTGGAGCCCAGGCCCACGCCCAGGACCAGGTTCCGCTTGATGAGGCGGGCGATGGCCATATAGATCGGCGCCCGGCTGTTGATGGAGGAATCCCCGGAGAAAATGGTGAGGAAACGGGCCAGGACGGACTGGGGCAGCAGCGGGACGCAAAACAGGCCCAGGGCTGCCAGCCACGGCGCGGCTTTGGGACGCACAATGAGGATGAAGATAAACACGCTCATCACCCAGGCCACCCAGGCGCCGCGGGTATAGGTCATGACGAGACAGACGGAGCTGAGGAGAAAGGCCAGGCCGAAGACCAGCCGCTGCCAGAGCTTTGGACTGTAGCAGAACAGCGCGAGCATCACCGGTGCGAACAGCACCGGAATATTGGCAAATGAATTGGGATTATCAAAGAAGGAATATACACGGCCGGGCATTTTTGCATTTGCCGTCAGATCCGTATAATGGTAGTTGGGCTCGATTCCCTCCAGCTTCTGCAGGACCCCATAACCGCAGCAGACCAGAAGGCCCAGGGCGACGAACAGGAAAACCCGCAGCAGCTTTTCGGGCGTATCCGCTGCGGCGACGCACAGGATCACCCCCAGCGCGCAGCTCAGGGCAAATACGAGGAAACGGCTGCTCTCCCCCGGGTTCGATGACCAATAGGCGGAGCCGAAGGTGACGACAGCGAAAGCCACGGGCCAGAAACCGATCTCCCGGATACTGAACCTCCGTTGACGGGACAGGAGGGTGAGAAGCAGGACCGCGATCAGCAAATACAGGGAATAGGTATTGTTCCAGCTCTCATAGGGTACGGACAAGAGCACCAGGCAGGTAAAGCCCAGAAGGATCGGCGTCCAGCGGGAGGCGAATCCCTGAAACACCGTGCCCACCATGCTGCCGTGCAGGATCCGGTCCGGCAGGCTCAGGATCAGCTCCAGCAAGTTGCCGAACACGCTTTCCTCCAGCAGTCCATCCAGGCGGCTTTCCCATATCGCGGCGATTTTCACGAGGCTGCGGTTATACTGCCGCCCCAGCCAGCGCCAGATCACGCCCAGCCAGGCTGCCAGCATGGAACGGGAAACGGAGGCGTCTGCCCGCCGAAGGGAAACGCCCAGGAAATGATATAAAGCGCTCTGACGGACAAGCTCCATGGATTCAGCTCCTTTCCTTCTCGCCCCAATGCCGGTTCTTCAGCTTATACAGCAGCACCAGGGGCGTCAGCAGATGCAGACGCAGCAGGAAAGCCACGATGGTCTTGCGACGGTTCATATCCCGGGGCACATAATGGTCCAGGGCGTCCCGGAACTCCGGTATCGCGCACAGCGCTTTCAGATTCCGCTTGTGCTCCTTCAGGGCGGAGGCAGGGGTGCCGGGGGCAAATTCATTCCCCACGGCGATCAGAAGTCCTGCCCAGGCGCAGTTGCGGACCCAGTCGGGACCCGGATCCAGGCGGAACCGCTCCACCAGTTCCTGCTTCTTCTCCAGGGAGGCCAGGAAGGTATCCACGCAGGAGGCCATATACCGGCGGGTGGCGGAATCGGGATTTTGATAATAATAGTATAGTCCCTCGTTCACCACGCACAGGGTGGTGGAATCGCTGAAAAACTCGATGAGGAACAGCTCATCCTCCAGGTATGCCCCGGAGAAGCGAAGGGCCCGGCGTCGGATCGCCGCGAGGGAATACAGATAACGGACAGAAAAGCCGTTGAACGCCCTGCTGCTGAGCCGGTCGTTCAGCAGCGGAAGGACCAGGCGGCGGAGCACCTCATCTCCCCCGTACACGCCGCTGTCCATCGGCGCGGCGCCGAAATCCTGCTTCCCATCCGGCCATACGAGCCAGTAGCCGCAGGCGGCGGAGCTGGCGCCGCTTTCCCGCATGGCGCTCGTCAGCTTCTCATAGGTTTGGAGATCGATCCAGTCGTCCGCATCCAGGAAGGCCACATAGCTTCCCTGGGCCTGGCTGAGACCCAGGTTCCGGGCGGCACTGACGCCGCTGTTCGCCTGGGTGAAAACGCGCACGCGGCCATCCTCCTCCGAAAACTGGCGGAGGAGGGAGGGTGTGGAATCGGTGGAGCCATCGTCCACGATGATCAGCTCCAGATCCACGAAGGTCTGATCCAGCACCGAACGGACGCAGCGCTCCAGAGTGGCCTCGCTGTTATATGCGGGAATGATCACACTGAGATACGGCATGGGGTCCTCCTTCTGATCCGGTCCAGCCCGACCCCGGGGCCCAGGAACCGTTCCAATATCCATAATGCTCAATACTAAACCAATTTACTATATCATAGTTAAAGCGGTGTTTCAATCCAAAGACGACAAAAATCCGGCAGAACAGGCAATCTGTTCTGCCGGCATTCGATCCGTACGGTATCCGCCGCCGGGAAGGCGGCATATTCTGGTTCAGCGGTCAAAGCTCCGGGCAAAAGAAACCCCGTCCCGGTGCATGCCGATCTCCAGCTTCGTCCGATCTCCCCGCATAACGGACTGGGTGAGCTCAAAGACTTCTCCGTTTTCGCAGCGGGTGATGCGCTGATGACTGAATCCGGCACTCCCTGCCTTCGTCTCCAGCAGGGCGGCTTCGCTGGCCTCCAGCCGGACCGCCTCATAGGTATCCACCGCGCTCACGGGGACGATGCCCCGTTCGAACAGGAGAGAATAGACGGAATGAGTCTTCAGCAGCTCCGGAGTCAGGTTGGGATAAACGTAGGTGGGATAATAGGAGGTTTCCAGCATCAGCGGCACATCCTCCACCCGGCGGATCCGGGTAAAGCGGTATACCGGAATATCCGCGGACTGAAGCTCCAGCATTCTGCGCAGGTCCTCCGTGGGCCGGATAACGGCAAAATCCACCAGGGTGGAGCTGGGATGCAGACCCATGGAAACGGCTTCAGAGGTGAAGGAATAGATATTCTCGCTCCGGCGGTGGAGCTTGGGCTCTGCGATAAAGGTGCCCTTCCCCTGGTGCCGGATCACCAGGCCCTCCTCCTCCAGTTCTCCGATGGCCTGGCGTACGGTGCTGCGGCTGATACCGAAACTGCGGCAGAACTCCGCTTCCGACGGAAGCATATCTCCCGGTTTGATCAGTCCGGAGGAGATGCACCGCTTGATGAGGGTCTCCAGCTGGAAATACAGCGGAGTATTGTTATCCTGCGATAGATTCGCAGTAAGGATCGGGTTTTCTTCCATTCCGCCCCCCTTTCTCCGGCAGCCGCCCGGGATCGTGTGCGATCAGCTTGAGAGAGTATTATAAAACATGCCGGCGGGATTTGCAAATCTTTCCTTCGGGTTTTTCTGTCTTTTTGGAGACGAATACTTTTGAAAAAAAACGGGCAGGATAGTTGACAGGCTTCCCCTGTTTTGGTATATAATGCATTTGCTGTAAGTTGTATGATACGTTTCGGATGTTTCGAGAGGATGAGGAAAATGAAACGCACAATCGGCATCAACGGCTTCGGACGGATCGGCCGTCTGGCCCTGCGTCTTGCGGAGCAGCGGGAGGATCTGGAGGTCGTCGCCATCAACGATCCCTTTATCACGCCGGAGTATATGGCCTATCTGCTGCAGTACGACAGTGTGCACGGCCGCTTCAACGGCACGGTGGAATCCACGAAGGATGCCCGCCTGCTGGTGAACGGGCACCCGATCCTCTGCCGCAACTACACTGCCCCCGGGGATATCCCCTGGGCGGAGATGGGTGTGGACTACGTGCTGGAGTGCACCGGAAAATTCACCACCATGGAACGGGCAAACGCCCATCTGCTGGGCGGTGCGAAGCGGGTGGTGATCTCCGCGCCTTCTGCGGACGCCCCCATGTTCGTGGTGGGAGTCAACCTGGAACGGTACGACACCTCCATGCAGGTGGTGTCCAATGCCTCCTGCACCACCAACTGCCTGGCCCCCCTGGCCTATGCTGTGAACAAGGCCTTTGGCATCAAGGAAGGACTCATGACCACGGTACACGCCGCCACCGCCACCCAGCTCACGGTGGACGGGGTCTCCCGGAAGGACTGGCGGGCGGGCCGCAGCGTATTTGAGAACATCATCCCCGCCTCCACCGGCGCCGCCAAGGCCGTGGGCAAGGTCATTCCGGCTCTGGAAGGGAAGCTCACGGGCATCGCCGTGCGGGTACCCAGTTCGGACGTTTCCCTGGTGGACCTGACCTGCACCCTGGAAAAGCCCGCCACCTATGAAGAGGTCTGCGCGGAGCTCAGGCGCGCCGCTTCCGAGGAGCTGGCCGGGGTCATGGAATATGTGGACGCCCCGGTGGTCAGCACTGACTTCCTGGGGGATACCCACTCCTGCTGCTTCGACGCCCAGGGCGGCCTGGCGCTCCCCAGCGGCATGATGAAGCTCCTGGCCTGGTATGACAATGAGGCGGCCTACACCGCCCGGTGTCTGGACCTGATGGCCTATATGTCCGCCAAGGAATGATGGTTTTTCCATTGCTCCCTCCCCAAACCCGGGGAGGGAGCGTATTTTTTGCGGAAATTTGAGTTTTTTCGGAGTTTTTTCAAAAAACCTCTTGACATTGACGCGACGTCAAATTGTAGGGTGAGGGCAGAAAGGAGGGATTTCCGTGAAAAAAGTTCTGATCCTTCTCTCCATCCTGGTCCTTACCCTGACCCTGGTCCTGCTGGCCGGCTGCTCAGGCGAGGCAAAGGAACCGGCTCCGGCCTGGCCTGAGCGCCTCACCGGGGAGTACGACGCGAGTCTGACCTTCACACTGAAGGGGACAGCGCCGGAGGCCGCGGGGGTGGACAGCCTCACCGGGCGCATGACCGCCCTCTTCCCCACGGACGGCGGCACCCTGGCCCTGGGCTGGCGGCGGGTCGCCGGGGC
>CAMZJG010000066.1 GCA_947307505.1 uncultured Clostridia bacterium
GGGCCATGGAGCTGAGCAGCATGGGGATCCGGGTGGATCCGGTCTCCCTGGATAAACAGCTCACCCTGGCGGGCTGCGACGACCGCAGGACCCTCCCCTACCATAAGCTGCTCCTGGCGGGAGAGCTCCCCCTCACCATCGGCGGCGGCATCGGCCAGAGCCGCCTGAGCATGCTGCTTCTGGGCAAGGCGCATATCGGCGAGGTCCAGGCCTCCATCTGGGATGAGGAGACCATGCGGATCTGCAAGGACGCAGGAGTCATGCTGCTGTAAAAAAACGGATAAAGAATAACCGGAAGGGGATCTCCCCTTCCGGTTTTATTTTGTTGCCTTCGCAGAAATATGCGCAAACAGCGAAGCGGGGCTGATTTGAAGCAGTTCAGCCGCCCAGATAGGCTTTTTTCACCCGGTCGCTCTGAGCCAGCTCCGCACCGGTGCCCTGGAGGGTGATCTTCCCGGTTTCCATCACGTAGGCCCGGTCCGCCACGGACAGCGCCATCTGCGCGTTCTGCTCAACCAGCAGAATGGTGGTGCCCTCCTCGTGGAGCTGACGGATAATGGAGAACACCTGCTCCACCAGGATGGGAGCCAAGCCCATGCTGGGCTCGTCCAGCATCATTAGCTTCGGGTGGCTCATAAGGGCTCGGCCCATGGCCAGCATCTGCTGTTCGCCGCCGGACAGGGTCCCGGCGATCTGCTTCTTCCGCTCCAGGAGCCTGGGGAACAGGGCATAGACCCGTTCCAGGTCCTTTTCCACTCCGCCGGAGCGGGTGAAGGCGCCCATCTCCAGGTTCTCCTGCACCGTCATCTGCAGGAAGATGCGCCGCCCCTCCGGTACCTGGGCGATGCCCCGCTCCACGATCTTGTGGGAGGGCACGTGGGCGATGCTCTGGCCGCAGAAGCGGATATCTCCGGTTTTGGAACGCAGAAGGCCGGATATGGTCTGGAGGGTGGTGGATTTGCCTGCACCGTTGGCGCCGATGAGGGTGACGATCTCTCCCTCGTTCACGGTCAGGGATACGTCCTGGATGGCGTGGATGGCCCCATAGTAGACGTTGATGTCCTGAACGCTCAGGATCTCCTCCATGCTCACGCCTCCTTCTTTTTGCCCAGGTAGGCTTCGATGACCGTGGGGTTGGACTGGATATCCGCCGGCGTTCCCTTGGCGATCACCTTGCCGAAATTCAGCACGCAGATACCCTCGCAGATGCCCATGACCAGACTCATATCATGTTCGATCAGGAGAATGGCGATATTGAAGGTATCCCGGATCTTCACGATATTCTCCATGAGCTCCGAGGTCTCCGAGGGGTTCATCCCCGCGGCAGGCTCATCCAGGAGCAGAAGGCTGGGATTGGTGGCCAGAGCCCGGACGATCTCCAGTCGGCGCTGGGCGCCATAGGGGAGAGAACCGGCCTTGGCTCCGGCTATCCCCTGCATATCGAAGAGGCTCAGCAGTTCCATAGCCCGGTCATGGGCGATCCTTTCCTGTTTCCAGTAGGCCGGGAGCCGAAGGATCCCGCTGAACATGCCGTAGCGGATGGAATTGTGCATGCCCAGTTTGACGTTGTCCTCCACGGAGAGGTTGCTGAACAGGCGGATATTCTGGAAGGTGCGGGCGATGCCCATCTTGCTGATCTGCACGGTGCTCATGCTGTGGGTATCCCGTCCGTCCAGGAGGATGGTCCCCCGGGTGGGCTGGTAGATCTTCGTCAGCAGGTTGAACACGGTAGTCTTCCCCGCTCCGTTGGGCCCGATGAGTCCGGCGATCTCCGTCCGTCCCAGGATCAGGTTGAAATCGTCCACGGCGGTTAGTCCGCCGAAATCAATACCCAGATGCCGGCATTCCAGAATGGGTGTCTTGCCCAGATCCCGCTGAGGGATATAGGCCTCGGTGGGCATGGGCACCAGGGGACTGTCGTTTGCGGAAGCGACTTTCTTCGGCATGGCTATACCTCCTCCCCTTTCTTCCCGGGAACCAGCTTTTTCAGCAGGCCCTTCAGCTGGGGACTGTTGGTGCCCAGCATGACCAGGATCAGCACCACGGCATAGATCAGCATCCGGTAATCAGCGAAGCCGCGGAGGGCTTCCGGCAGAATGGTCAGGGCGGCTGCGGCGATGATGGAGCCGAACATGTTGCCCAGTCCGCCCAGCACTACAAAGACCAGGATGAGGATGGAGGTGTTGAAATCGAACTTTGCGGCGACGATGGTATTCTGACCCAGGGCGAAGAGCGCCCCGGCAGCTCCGGCCAGAGCGGCGGAGGTAACGAAAGCCATCATCTTATACTTGGTCACGTTGATGCCCACGCTCTCCGCGGCGATGCGGTTGTCCCGCAGGGCCATGATGGCTCTTCCCGCCCGGCTGCGCACCAGGTTGAAGATGATGAACAGGGTGAGCATGATGAGGATAAAGCCCGCCAGGAAGGTGGATATCTTGCTGATGTTGGGGATACCCATGGGTCCGTTGAGGATCATCCGTCCTCCCTGAGCCAGAGTGATATTGGGCTTGAGGAAGCTGAAATGCAGGCCGGAGGCATCCACGCCCACATAGAGGTTTTCAATGAGGGATTTGATGATCTGCCCGAAGGCCAGGGTGACGATGGCCAGATAATCCCCGTTCAGCCGGAGTACCGGTACGGAGATGATAGTGCCCACGATCCCGGCGAAGATGGCGCCGATCACCAGGGCAATGGCCAGGCGCAGGCCGGGAGAGGGCACGGCGTTCTGAAGCGCCGCCGCCGCGATGGCGCCGGAAAAGGCGCCCACGCTCATAAAGCCCGCGTGGCCCAGGCTCAGCTCGCCCAGGATGCCCACGGTGAGGTTCAGGCTCATGGCCATGACCACATAAGCGCAGATGGGTACCAGCTGGCCCCGAAGGGTGGGAGAAAAGCCCTTTGTTCCGGAGAACACCTGCAGGATCACATAGGCGACGATCACGAAGGCGTAGGTCAGATAATCCCGGCGAAGGGAGCGGTCGAGTTTCAGTCTGTTCATCCTTCGCCCTCCTCAAACCTTCTCCCGGACCTGCTTGCCCAGCAGGCCGGTGGGCTTCACCAGCAGGACGATGATAAGCACCAGAAAGACGATGGCGTTGGCCAGCTGGGTGGAGATATACGCCCCGGCGAAGATCTCGATGACCCCCAGGAGGATGCCGCCCAGTAGAGCGCCGGGGATGGAGCCGATCCCGCCGAACACCGCGGCGGTGAAGGCCTTGATGCCGGGCATGGAGCCGGTGGTGGGGACCAGGATCGGGTAGCTGGACATATACAGCACCCCGGCCACCGCCGCCAGAGCGGAGCCGATGGCAAAGGTCACGGAGATGGTGGTGTTGACGTTGATGCCCATGAGCTGCGCCGCGCCCTTATCCTCGCTCACCGCCCGCATGGCTTTGCCGATGCGGGTATTGCCGGTGAACCAGGTAAGCGCCAGCATGATGACGAGACAGGCCACGATGGTCACCAGGGTGGCGGAAGAGATATGGAGTTCTCCGCCAAAGAGGGAGATGCCATCCCCGGGGATGATGTCCGGGAACATCTTGTTGTTGGAGCCCCAGAGCAGCTGCGCGCCGTTCTGCAGGAAGTAGCTCACGCCGATGGCGGTGATCAGCACCGCCAGGCTGGCAGCCTGCCGAAGGGGCTTATAGGCCAGGCGCTCGATGAGCATGCCCAGGACCGTACACAGGAGCATGGCGATCACCACGCCCAGGACGGGAGGAAGATGGTAGGAGGACACCGCGAAGAAGCAGATGTACGCGCCGACCATGATCACGTCCCCATGGGCGAAGTTCAGCATCTTGGCAATGCCGTAGACCATGGTGTAGCCCAGAGCGATGATGGCATACACGCTGCCCAGGCTGATCCCGTTGATCAGGTGGGTCAGAAAGGTCATGTATCAACACCTCATTTCCGGATAGGGGGTAAACGCGGAAGGCCAGGAGGCCGCCGTCAATGGGGCAGCCTCCTGTCCTCAGGATTCAGATTTGTTTTGGAACTCAGTCCATGCCGACGTAGACGCCGTTCTGGATGAACATGCCCTTCGGGCTCTTGGTCACGGCGCCGTCCGCGCCCCATGTCATGCCCGTGCCGGTGATGCCGTCATAGGTCATGGTGGTGAACTGGGCGATGAGCTTGTCGCAGAGCTCGCTGGCGCTGAGAGAGGAATCCTTCACGCCGGCCTTGGTCAGGGCGTTGTAGATGGCGTAGACGCAGTCATAGCCGTCGGCGGCGAACTGGTTGGGGACTTCCCCGTAAGCCGCCTGATACTTGGCCACGAAGCTCTGGGTCTTGGCGTCGGAGGAGTCCGCGCTGAAGGGGGTCAGAAGCATGACGCCCTCGGCGAGAGCGGTATTGAAACCGTCCACAGAGAGGATGCCGTCCATGCCGTCGATGCCGAACCACTTGGGGGCATAGCCCATGGCGTTGGCCTGGGTGAGGATCAGGGCGGCGGCGTCATAGTACATGGGCAGGAACACCAGATCGGCGCCGTTGGACTTGGCGTCGTTCAGCTGCACGGAGAAGTCGGTCTTGGTGTCCTCCGTGAAGGTGGTGGTGGAGACGATGTCCAGACCCAGCTCCTGGGCCTTGGGTGCAAAGGAGTTGTATACGCCGGTGGAGTACACGTCGTCGTTCTTATAGATCACGGCGATCTTGGTGCCCAGCTGCTGGTCCGCGATGTACTGAGCAGAGGCGCTGCCCTGGTTGGGGTCCACGAAGCACATCTGGAACACGGTGTCCTTTCGGGGGATATCCACAGTCCCGGTGAGGGGGTTGGCGATGCCGCCCAGCACGTCCGTCGAGGAGGCGGAGGGGGTCAGCAGGAAGATGTGGTCGTTGTTGGCCTCCACGGAAGTGGCCACGCAGGGGGTGGAGGTAACGGAGCCCAGGAAGATCTGCATTCCCCAGCCCTTCAGGGTGTTGTAGGCGTTGACGGACTTCTCCGCGTCATGAGCGTCATCCTCATAGCGAAGGTCGAACTGCAGACCGCCCAGGGCGTTGATCTCCTCCACGGCGATGGCGGCGCCGTTTTTCGCGGCGGTGCCGTAAATGGCAGCTCCTCCGGTGAGGGGCCCGATGCCGCCGATCTTGATGGGTGCGGCAGCGGCGGCGTTGTTGTCCGGAGCCTGGGTAGCGGGGGTATTGCTGTTACCGCTGCCGGAGCACCCGACAAACAGGCAGAGGCAAAGCGCTGCGGCAAGCAGCAATGCAACTGACTTTTTCATGTTCATGATCTCCTTGTTCTGCAAAATATACGCTGGGAACAAAGAGCAATTTAGCATGTTAAATCGTTTCCTGTCAAGAGTTTTGCGCTATTCCGGCCATTTTCCCGATCCCTCCGGGGCTCTTGCATCCCTCTGAGGATTCTGTTACACTTTTCTTAATTCGGGACCGGTTTCATCCGGCCCCTCTGTCCGGAGGAACAGGTATGAAGGATCCATGCGCGGAAGCCGAATCGGGAAACGGCGTTCGGAAGATCAAGATCCGGGATCCCTTCTGGGATCCTCTGCGGGAGATCATCCGCAGCCGTGCCATTCCCTATCAGTGGCTTGCGCTGAACGACGCTCTGCCCGGGACAGAACCCAGCGGCTGTCTGCGGAATTTCCGCATCGCAGCGGGAAAGGAAACCGGCGAGCACCATGGCTTTGTCTTTCAGGACAGCGACGCGTCCAAATGGCTGGAGGGCGTCGCTTACAGCCTTCTTTTCCATCCGGACCCGGAGCTGGAACGCAAGGCGGATGAAGCGGTGGAAACCATGATCTCCGCCCAGCAGCCGGACGGATATCTGAATACCTATTACACTATTACCGCGCCGGATCGGCGTTTTACGAATCTCCGGGATAACCATGAGCTGTATTGCCTCGGCCACATGATCGAAGCCGCTGTGGCCTACCACCGCGCCACCGGCAAAACTGCACTGTTGGAGGCGGCGGAACGGTATGCAGATCTGGCGGACAGGACCTTCGGGCCGGAGCCGGAGAAAAAACACGGTTACCCCGGTCATCCGGAGGCGGAACTGGCCCTGATCCGGCTGTATGCCCACACCGGAAACGAGAAATATCTCCGTCTGGCCCGGTATTTCGTGGATGCCCGGGGCAGGGAGCCCTTGTATTTCCGGGAGGAAGAACGGCTGAACGGCAACGGACG
>CAMZJG010000067.1 GCA_947307505.1 uncultured Clostridia bacterium
CCTGGTCCCCTATCTCCAGGGCAGCGGGGAACACAAGTCCAAGCCCACCCAGCACAGCGTGAAGGAACTCCAGGGCATGGGCATCCATCCGGATATCATCGTCCTGCGGTGCAACGAGCCTCTGGAAAAAACCCTCATGCAGAAGATCGCCATGTTCTGCAACGTGGCTCCGGACTGTGTCATTGAAAACCGAACTCTGCCCATCCTCTACGCGGCGCCCCTGATGCTGGAGGAGCAGGGTCTCAGCGGCATCGTATGCCGCGAGTTGGGGATCCCCGCGCCGGAGCCGGATCTGCGGGACTGGGCGGCCATGGTGCAGCGGGTGCTCACCGCAGGCCAGAAGGTCACCGTGGGCCTGGTGGGAAAATACGTCCAGCTCCACGACGCCTATCTCTCCGTGGCGGAGGCTCTCCGGCACGCAGGCTGGGCCGTCGGGGCGGAGATCGAGATCAAATGGATCGACAGCGAGACCGTCACGGAGGAGAACGCGGCCGCCACTCTGGGGGACTGCGACGGCATTCTGGTCCCCGGAGGCTTCGGGGATCGGGGCATCGAGGGGATGATCCAGGCGGCGCGGTACGCCCGGGAAACGAAAAAGCCCTACCTGGGCCTCTGCCTGGGGATGCAGATCGCGGTGATCGAGTTCGCCCGGCACGTCTGCGGTCTCACGGGTGCCACCAGCCGGGAATTCGACCCGGCCTCCCCTGCCAAGGTCATCGACTACCTGCCGGATCCCTGCGCCTGGGGGCCTGGCCCTGCCGCATTGCTCCGGGGACTTTGATGGAGCGCTGCTACGGGCAGGAACTGATCCATGAGCGGCACCGCCACCGCTATGAATTCAACAACGATTTCCGGGATACCCTGGAGCAGGCAGGTCTGGTGCTCAGCGGCACCAGTCCGGACGGGAACATTGTGGAGACGGTAGAGCTCCGGGACCACCCCTTCTACCTGGGGGTGCAGTTCCATCCGGAGTTCAAGAGCCGGCCCAACAAGCCCCATCCTCTGTTCCTGGGGTTCATCCGGGCGGCGCTGCACGCCATGAATTGACCTTCGGTCGTGAATCGCGTCTGTTCGGCGCACGAGGATTCCCCCATACGCAAGGAAAAGGGGCCGTTTTGCAACGGCCCCTTTTTTATCATCCCAGGGAGGGATCCCGCCATGTCGCCCGGAGGGCGATCTTTCATGCGGCGTGGCCGCATTTCATTCCGCGCAGCGGAAGTTCACGCCCGCTCAGCGGGCATTTCATCCCAACAGCGCTTCCAGCCTGCTGCAGGCCTCCAGGGTGTCCCCCGGGTCCCCGAAGGCGGAGAAGCGGAAATACCCCTCCCCGCAGGCCCCGAAGCCTTCCCCGGGGGTGCCGACGACCTGTATCTCCGCAAGGAGCCTGTCGAAGAAGTCCCAGCTCCCCATGCCGCCGGGGCAGGCCAGCCAGATATAGGGGGCGTTTTTCCCCCCGGTATACCAGATGCCCAGCTTATCCAGGGTCTCTCCCAGGGTCCCGGCGTTTTGCTTGTAGATGTCCAGGGTCTCGTGGATCTGCTTCTGGCCTTCCGGCGTGAACACCGCCGCCGCTCCCCGCTGGAGGATATAGGAGACGCCGTTGGACTTTGTCGTGCGGTTGCGCACCCACATCTGCCGCAGATTCATCCCGCCCCGCTCCAGTTCCTTCGGGATGACCGTATACCCCGCGCGGGTACCGGTGAAGCCCGCAGTCTTGGATAGGGAGCAGATCTCAATGGCGCAGGTCCTGGCTCCCTCCATCTCAAAGATACTGTGGGGAAGCGCGGGATCTGAAATAAACGCCTCATAGGCCGCGTCAAAGAGGATCACCGCCCCGGTGCGGTTGGCGTGGTCCACCCAGGCCTGAAGCCGCTCCCGGTCCAGCACGGAGCCGGTGGGGTTGTTGGGGGAACAGAGGTAGATCAGATCCCCCTCCTTTGCCCCGGAGGGATCCGGAAGAAAGCCCCCCTCCCGTCCCGTGGGCAGGTGGATGATCCGCCGCCCGGCCAGGATGCTGGCATCCACATAGGCGGGATAGGCGGGTTCGGGGATCAGGGCGGGACAGGCGGGATCGAAGAGGTCCAGGATGTGGCCCAGCTCATCGCTGGCTCCGGAGGAGACAAAGACCTCCTCCGGGCTGAGGCCTATGCCCCGGCCGCCGTAGTACTCCGCAATGGCGGAACGCAGAAAGTCCGTCCCCAGCTCCGACTGATAGCCCCGGAATGTCTCCCTCCGGGCCTGGTCCTCCACCGCCCCATGCAGGGCCTGGATCACTGCCGGGCACAAAGGCTGAGACACGTCCCCGATCCCCATGCGCAGGAGCCTTTCCCCGGGATGCTCCCGCAGGTAATCAGCGGTCTTCTCGGCGATCCGGGCGAAAAGGTAGGAATCCTTCAGTTCCCCATAGTGTCTGTTGGGCGTCAGCATAGCTCCACATCCCCCTCATAGACAAATTCGCAGGGCCCGGTCATGCGCAGTTCGCCCTGGGGACTTACTTCCAGGTCGAGAACGCCGCCGTCCAGCTCCACCCGGATGGGTGTTCCGGGCTCACAGTATCCCTTGCTTACTGCCGCAGCGGCAGATGCGCAGGCTCCGGTTCCGCAGGCCAAAGTGACCCCGCTGCCCCGCTCCCAAACGCGCATGCGCAGGTGGTTTTTCTCCAGCACCTGGATGAACTCCACGTTCACCCCGCCGGGAAAGACGGGGTGCTTTTCGATTTTCGGCCCCAGAGTATAAAGGGGTGCGTTCTCCGCGTCCTCCACAAAGATCACCGCGTGTGGGTTCCCCACATCTGCCGGGATGCAGCGCACCTCCGTCCCGTCCGCCTCCAGGGTCTTCTCCGGGGAGACCGCCGCCCGCCCCATGTCCACGGTGACGGTCTTCACCCGTCCTCCGGCGGTGTGCAGCTCCAGGGTGCGAAGCCCTGCAAGGGTCTCGATCGTCAGGCGGGTCTTATCCGTATAGCCTTTGTCATATACGTATTTTCCCACGCAGCGGATCCCGTTGCCGCACATCCGTGCTTCGCTCCCGTCCGCGTTGAATATGCGCATGGAAAAGTCCGCCTTTTCAGAGGGAGAGATCCAGATCATCCCATCTGAGCCCGGCCCGAAGTGCCGATCTGACAGGCGGATGGAAACAGAAGGGGCGTTTTCGGGGACGACTCCGTATACATAGAGATAATCGTTTCCCAACCCCTGCATTTTCGTGAAGTGCATGATGTCCTCCTCTTTTCGGATCGGAGCCCGGCGAAGGGGGTCCGATCTGAGGCTTATTCGTATTCCACCGTGGCCGGGGGCTTGGACGTGATATCGTACAGCACCCGGTTGACTCCGGGGACCTGGGCGCAGATGCGGCCGGATACCCGGTCCAGCAGGTCGTAGGGCAGCCTTGTCCAGTTGGCGGTCATAAAGTCCTCGGTGCTCACCGCCCGGAGCGCCACGGCGTAGTCGTAGCTCCGTCCGTCCCCCATGACCCCTACGGATCGCATATTGGTGAGGGCTGCGAAATACTGATCCGCGGTCCCCTGCAGCCCGGCTGCGGCCATCTCCTCCCGGAAAATGGCGTCCGCCTCCCGGAGGATCGCAAGCTTTTCCGCTGTCACCGTGCCGATGATGCGGATGGCAAGCCCCGGTCCGGGGAAGGGCTGGCGGCTCACCAGGCTTTCCGGCAGGTCCAGTTCGCGGCCGAGCTGCCGCACTTCATCCTTGAACAGACTCCGCAGGGGTTCCACGATGCCCCTGAAGCCCACCTCCGCTGGGAGGCCCCCCACATTGTGGTGGCTCTTGATGACGGCGGCGGAGCCCGCGCCGGATTCGATCACGTCCGGGTAGATGGTACCCTGGGCCAGGTATTCGATGGTGCCCAGCTTCCGGCTCTCCTCCTCGAAGACCCGGATGAATTCCTCTCCGATGCGCTTCCGCTTCTCCTCCGGCTTCCGCACGCCCTTCAGCCGCCCCAGGAAGCGTTTTCCCGCGTCCACCCGGAGGAAGCGGAGCTTCCGCCCGGCGAAAGCGGCCTCCACCTGGTCCCCCTCGTCCTTTCTCAGGAGGCCATGGTCCACGAAGACGCATGTGAGCCGCTCCCCCACGGCTTCGTCCAGCAGCGCCGCGCAGACGGATGAATCCACTCCGCCGGAGAGGGCCAGCAGCACCCGGCCGGAGCCGATCTTTTCCCGCAGTTCCCGGACGGCGGTCTCCCGGTAGCTCTCCATGGTCCAGTTCCCGTGAAGGGCGCAGACTTCATAGAGGAAGTTATGCAGAAGCAGGCTCCCCTCCTCCGTGTGCCGCACCTCCGGGTGGAACTGCACCCCGTAGAAGCGACGATGCTCATCCCCGATGGCGGCGGTGGGACAAGAAGCGCTGCGGGCAAGAGGCACAAAGCCCTCGGGCAGACGGGAGATGTAATCCCCATGGCTCATCCAGGTGACGCTGCGCTGCCCCATGCCCCGCAGGAGCGGGCTGCCGGAATTGAATTCCGTCTCCGTCTTGCCGTATTCCCTGGCGCCGGCGGACCGGGCCGGCTCCACCTCGCCCCCCAGCAGCTTTGCCAGGAGCTGGCAGCCGTAGCAAATGCCCAGGATGGGCGTCCCCAGGTCGAAAACCGCCGGATCCACGGTGGGGGCTCCCTCCTCATAGACGCTGTGGGGCCCCCCGGTAAAAATGATACCGGAGGGGCCGAAGGCTTTGATCTCGTCGATGCTCATGGTGCAGGGCCGCAGCTCGCAGTAGATCTGCATTTCCCGCACCCGGCGGGCGATGAGCTGGTCATACTGCCCGCCGAAATCCAGGATCAGAATGCGCTCTCCCGTCATGACGTTCACCTCAGTTGGCCACGTACATCTGCCGGTAGGGATTGGCGCTGTCCGGCGTCACCACCGTGAAGGGGGAAGCCATGATGGAGGCGCAGTCCAGGCCGAAGATGCGGCAGTATTCCGCCAGGTAATCCCCGATCTCCGAAAGGTCCTCCGGCGTCGCGCTCCGGGCGGTCACCTGTTTGGGGAAAAGGATGTCCCGGCAGTCAGAGCGGAGAAAGAGCTTGCCCCCGTGCATCCCCGTGCAGGGATAATTGGAGACGATGGGTTTTCCGTCGGTATGGAGGCCCAGGACGATCAGGATGCCTCCCGCCTGGTATTCTCCCAGGAAGGAGCCTGCATGGCCGCCGATGATGATGACCGGCAGGTGCTCCTTGTAAGCCTTCATGTGGATGCCGGTGCGGTAGCCCGCGTCCCCCCGGACGTAGAGCTTGCCGCCCCGCATGGCGTAGCCCGCCGTGTCGCCGATGCTGCCGTGGACGAGGATGGTCCCGGCATTCATGGTGTCCCCCACCGCGTCCTGGGCGTTGCCGAAGACCTCGATCTCCCCGCCGTTGAGGTAAGCCCCCAGGGCGTTGCCGGGCACGCCGTGGAGCTTCAGGCTCCGTTTCCCCATGCCCGCGCCGATGAAACGCTGGCCCAGGCAGCCCTCGATCTCCGCGTCTCCCTCCGTATTGCGCAGCAGTTCGTTCAGGACCTGGAAATCCATGCCCCTTGCATCGATGTTCCTTGTCATACCGCACCTCCCAGCTTTTCCGCCCGGTAAGCTCTCCCGAAGGGGAGCAGCGAGGGCTCTCGCTTGAGTGTTTCGAAATCCAGGGTGTCCAGGGGCGTCCGGTTCCGTATGAGGGCGGTGTAGATCCCCGCCCGGGATACGTCCCCCACAAGGATGAAGCCGGTCAGCACCCCGTCTTTGGCAAAGAGTTTTTTGCAGCCCGTGTCTGTCACTTCCTCATATACCGGCTCGGTATAGGTGCCCGCGCTCATGATGTGCAGGCCGAAGAAGCCGATGGAATTCAGCTTGATCCCCTTATCGAAGGTCTCCCCGCCGCCGGCCATGTTGACCCCGGCGCAGAAGCCCTGCATGGAAGCATTGGGCAGCACGGCCAGCACCCCCGGCTCCCCGGCGCTCACGTCCAGACTCTCCGTGCAGTCCCCGGCGGCATAAACGGAGGGAAGCGAAGTTTCCTGCCGCTCGTTCACCTTGATGCCCCGGCCCACGTCGCCCCCGGCCTCCGCAAAAAGGGCCGTCTCCGGACGGACGCCGATGGCGATCACCAGCACGTCGAAGTCCACCGTCTCGC
>CAMZJG010000068.1 GCA_947307505.1 uncultured Clostridia bacterium
GCCCTGGGGGACGCGGAGCCCTGGAGCCGGTACTGGGCTGAACCGGATACGGTGAATGCGGATCTCACCCATTCCCCCGGCCTGGCCTATTCCCTGACGGTGGGGAACAACACGGCGTTCAACGGGGGGCTGCCTGCGGGCTACGATCTGCAGGGACTCATCGAATGGGGTAAGGACCCGGGACTGAATGTGGATATCCTCCATGCCCACGGATTTACCGGCGGCGGCGCGATCATTGCCTATATCGATCAGGGCGTCCTGCCCCACCCGGAATACGACCGGGAGAACATTCATATCACCAATACGGGGAAATATCCCCTGAGCATGCACGGTCCGGCGGTGCTGTCCCTCCTGGCGGGAGAGACCATCGGCGTCGCCCCGGATGCGGAAATTTACTATCTGGGCTGCGATTCCGGCGACGGATACTCCCAGCTCCATGAGGCGGACTGCCTCTACCGGGTCATCGACCTGAACGAGACACTGCCCGAGGGGCAGAAGATCCGCATGGTGGGCTTTTCGGATAATATCAGCTCCGGTGAACCTTATGAGCAGGAATTCCGGGCCGCGGCCAAGGCCTGCGAAGAGGCGGGGATCATGGTCTGGTTCTGCGGAGAAAACGGGGCGGTGGCCTTCCTCCCCTGGTCCGATAAGAACGACCCCGGCAGCCTGATGCCCGAACACTGGGGCGGAGGTCACGGCGCTCAGGTCTGCTTCCCCTCCGCCGGCCGCACCGTGGCCTGCGTCTTCGACCCCGCCCATTACGTCCATTATGCCAGCGGAGGTCTGAGCTGGACCATGCCCTATGCCCTGGGGCTCTACGCCATCGCCTTATCCATCGATCCCGGCCTGACCCAGACGGATCTACGGACCATCGCGCGGGATACCGCCGATGAAATCAATGACGGGAGCAAACGGGTGGTGGATCCCGTGGAATTCGTGGCGGCCGTATTGGAGCGGGTGGGCCGGGACGGGGAAGCCCGGGAGCTGCGGGAGGAGGTACGGGCCCGACAGAAGTACCTCTATGCGGTGGTGGACGAAACAGCCATGTCGAAGAAGGATCAGCGGGCCGTATTCGACGCCCTGGCCTGGATCACGGAGGCCCGGGTGGTGGTGGCGGACGCCTCCCGCTTCGCCGACGGGGCGGAGCTGTACGCAGCTATCGAGGCAGACCTTCGGGAGCGGGGCGGGACCCTGGCCGGTTATCAGCTCTTCGGAGAGGTCCCCCAGCCTCCCGACGAGGGGAGCGGGGAGACGCCGCCCGTCTGGCGGCTGACCCTGGGGAAGGGGGAATATGTGATCTTCTTTCGGGATTATCTGGAAGCAGCCCGGGCCGGAGAGCCGGATGCGCTGGCAGACGGCGTGCTGTTTCCCCCCAACCGGGCGGGCATGACCCTGTGCGACGCGGAGGGGACACTGGGGCATTAAAGGTATAAGAGGTATATATCTATTATCTGGGCAGCGGAGAAGATCCCGCTGCCCTCTCTTGCGCCCTCTCTTTTCCAATAAAAATTCATAAGATTACTATTGACAATCAGCTGATTGTGTGGTAATGTTTCCGGTAAAGGAGGGGATGGGATGCAGAGAGTCTTGCCCGGTTCCACGCTGCATTATGATGGGAGTACCCCCGGTTCCGCAGAGATCCTGCTCTCGGCCCTGTTTGCGGGCGGGGATCTGATGCTGGCCCAGGTATCCCATATATCCGGCCTGGAACCCTATGTGATCCAGAACTGGGTGGCAAGAGGGTTTCTTCCGCCTCCGGTGGCCAAGCGGTACAGCCGCAGACAGCTTTCCCGGATCCTGATCATCCATATGCTGCGCAGCGTTCTGCCCTTGGAGGAGATCTGCCGCCTGCTGAGTTATGTAAACGGACATCTGGACGATATTTCCGACGATCTGGTGGATGATTCGGCCCTGTACATGGCCCTGGTGGCCCTGACGGAGAATGATCCGCCCCCCATCAAAACCGTGCTGAAGGACTACCGGGAGCCTTTCCCCGGAGCCCAGCGCCGGGTGGAGCAGGTGCTGGAGATCATGCTCCTGGCTTACCGGGCGGCGATGCTGAAGGAAGAGGCCCAGGCGTACATCGGACGGCTGGATATACAGTAAGGAAGTAGGAGGGATCAGATATGCAAGCCTGGTGGGAATCCTTGACCGCGCTGGAGCGCGTTTTTGCCGCCGCCGCGATCCCCGCGACCCTTCTGCTCATCATTCAGCTGGTCTCCACCCTCATCGGCCTGGGCGGCCAGGATGGGGATGCGGACGGACCGGATCTGGACGGGGACGGCGTCCCCGACGGCATCGACCTGGACCTGGATGGGGACGGTATCCCCGATGGGATAGACCTGGATGGGGACGGTATCCCCGATGGGATAGACCTGGATGGGGACGGTATCCCGGATGAGTTTTACGAATCGCCGGAGGAGACGGAAGTCCAGCATGAGGGCTTCAATCTGCGCCTCTTCAGCTTCCGGGGCATCGTGGCCTTCTTCGCAGTGTACGGCTGGGGAGCCCTGGCCATATCCCGGTCCGGCCGGCCCTGGCTGGTGGCCCTGATCGTCGGCCTGATCCTGGGCGTCGCGGCCATGTTCCTGGTGGCGGTCACCATGCAGCTTTTTGTCCGCCTCCAGTCGGACGGCACCGTGGACCCCAACAACGCCGTGGGCCTGGCGGGGGAGGTTTACCTCTCCGTCCCGCCCGGGAGGCAAGGGGAAGGCAAGGTGAACGTGGTGATCCAGGAGAAGATGACCGAGTGCGCCGCGGTGACGGACGAGGAAAGGGCCATCGCCACCGGAGAGAAGATCACGGTCATCGGCGTCACTCGGGATAAACAGCTCATCGTCATGCGAAGAGAGTAAGGAATAAACAAGAAGATAGGAAACAGTATATAAAGGAGGAAGTGACAATGGGAATGGAAACCATCATTCTGATCTGCGTCGTGGTGGTCCTGTGCTTCAGCCTGCTGGCCGCCATCATGCGCCGGTATAAGAAATGCCCTTCGGATAAGGTCATGGTGGTCTACGGCAACGTGGGCAGCAATAAGGACGGCACCAGCCGCAGCTCCAAGTGCATCCACGGCGGCGCGGCCTTCGTCTGGCCCATCATCCAGGCGGCGGAGTTTCTGGATCTGACCCCCATCAGCATCTCCGTGGACCTGCAGAACGCCCTGAGCCGGCAGAACATCCGCATCAACGTGCCCAGCACCTTCACCGTGGGCATCAGCACCGAGAACGGAGTCATGCAGAACGCTGCCGAGCGTCTGCTGGGCCTGAAGCTGGTGCAGATCCAGGAGCTGGCGAAGGACATCATCTTCGGTCAGCTGCGTCTGGTGATCGCCACCATGGACATCGAGGAGATCAACGCCGACCGGGATAAGTTCCTGGACGCCGTGAGCCGGAACGTGGAGACCGAGCTGAAGAAGATCGGCCTGCGGCTCATCAACGTGAACGTTACGGATATCAGCGACGAGAGCGGCTATATCGAAGCCCTGGGCAAGGAGGCTGCCGCCAAGGCCATCAACGACGCCAAGCGCACCGTGGCCGAGAAGAACAGGGACGGCTCCATCGGCGTAGCCAACGCCGACCGGGACCAGCGCGTGCAGGTATCCGAGGCCAACGCCCTGGCCATCGAGGGCGAGAACAGCGCCAAGGTCCAGGTGGCCATGTCCGACGCCCAGCGCCGGGAGAAGGAAGCGGAGGCCATGCGCCTCGCCACCGCCGCGGAGAAGATCCAGGCGGCCAAGGCGAAGGAAGAGGCCTACGTGGCGGAGCAGCAGGCCGAAGCGGCCCGTGCCGCCCGGGAGAAGGCCACCCAGGAGGCGGACATCATCGTCTCCACGGAGATCGCCAAGCGCCGTGCGGAGCTGGAGGCGGAGGCCGAGGCGGAGAAGATCCGCCGGAAGGCCGCCGGTGAGGCGGACGCCATCCGGGCCAGGATGAACGCAGAGGCCGAAGGCCAGAAGGCCATCCTGACGAAGCAGGCCGAAGGCTTCCGGGAGATCGTGGCCGCCGCGGGCGGCAATGCGGAGGCGGCGGTGAAGCTGCTGCTGACGGATAAGATGGAGGACCTCCTGCGGATCCAGGTGGAGGCCATCAAGAACGTGAAGATCGACAAGGTCACGGTCTGGGATTCCGGCGCGGGCAAGGACGGCAAAAACGCCACCGCCGGGTACCTCACCGGCCTGCTGAAGAGCGTGCCTCCTCTCAGCGAGATGTACGCCATGGCGGGGATGGAGCTGCCCGGCTTCCTGGGAAAGAAGGATGAGCCGGAAGCGGTCCCCGCGGAAGAGCCCGCAGCGGTGCCTGCGGCGGAATGAGCACGTAAAACCGGGCCCTCTCCCAAGGGGGCCCGGATGGAAAACGGAGAAAGGAGGAACATATGCCGACAATCGTATGGACCCTGATCCTGCTGGTGTGCGCATTGGGCCTGTTCGTTGTGGAGATACTCAATCCGGGCTTCGGCCTCCCGGGGATCGCCGGGATCGTCCTCCTGGCGGCGGATGTGTACATCACCGCCCGGACCGTACAGGAGGCCATGATCCTGGGTCTGATCGCGGCGCTGATCGTCCTGATCTTCCTGGTCTTCGGCGCCAGGCTCATCTCCAAGGGCAAGCTGCCCAAGAGTCTGATCCTGGACCAGGCGGAGGAGGATTACCGGAGCAGCGAGGACCTGAGCGCCCTCCTGGGAACCACCGGAAAGACCCTGACGGTCCTCCGCCCCGCCGGGATGGCGGAGCTGGGAGGCAGAAAGGTGGACGTGGTCACCCGGGGAGAATTTCTGGATAAAGACAGTTTTGTGGAAGTAGTGGAAGCGGCGGGGGGACGCATCGTCGTCCGGGCCTGCCAGGACCCGGCTCTGCCGGAGAATTAAGGAGGAGTAAACATGGCAGGACCTATCATTCTCATCGCAGTCATCGTTATCGTTGTGATCCTGTTCTTCCAGTTCGTTCCCGTGGCCTTGTGGATCAGCGCCCTGGCCGCCGGCGTGCGGGTGGGCATCTGGACCCTGATCGGCATGCGTCTGCGCCGGGTCGTTCCTTCCCGGATCGTTATCCCTCTGATCAAAGCCGTGAAGGCCGGCATCAACATCCCCATCAATAAGCTGGAGGCCCATTACCTGGCGGGCGGCAACGTGGACCGGGTGGTGAACTCCCTCATCGCCGCCCAGCGCGCGAATATCCCCCTGGAGTTCGAGCGCAGCGCCGCCATCGACCTGGCCGGCCGTGATGTGCTGGAGGCCGTGCAGATGAGCGTCAACCCCAAGGTCATCGAGACCCCCATCGTAGCGGCCATCGCCAAGGACGGCATCGAGCTGAAGGCCAAGGCCAAGGTCACCGTCCGGGCCAACATCGACCGCCTGGTGGGCGGCGCCGGGGAGCAGACCATCATCGCCCGCGTGGGCGAGGGCGTGGTCACCACCATCGGCAGCGCGAATACCCATAAGGAAGTGCTGGAGAATCCCGATCTGATCTCCAAGACCGTGCTCAGCAAGGGCCTGGAGGCGGGCACCGCCTTTGAGATCCTCTCCATCGACATCGCGGATATCGACGTGGGCCGGAACATCGGCGCACAGCTCCAGGCGGACCAGGCCGAGGCGGACAAGAAGATCGCCCAGGCCAAGGCGGAGGAGCGCCGGGCCATGGCCGTGGCCGGCGAACAGGAAATGAAGGCCAAGACCCAGGAGATGCGGGCCAAGGTGGTGGAGGCCGAGGCCGAGGTGCCCATGGCCATGGCCCAGGCCCTGCGGGAAGGCAAGCTGGGCGTCATGGACTACTACAATATGCAGAACGTCATCTCCGATACCCGGATGCGGGAATCCATTGCGGATGAAGGTGCGCAGAAATGACGAAGCGGGCGAATAACGCTCCCCGTCCCGCCAATACCGACCGGTCCAAAATCGGCGCTCATCAGCTCCGGCGGGTCGTCGTATGGACGGAGATCCTGGGGAAGCCTGTCTCCCGCCGCCAGCCCCGGTTCCCGCGATAACGGAATACCCAAACAAAAACGGCTCCGGCGCGTTCCTTGCGAACGCGCCGGAGCTTCTCTGTCGGAAATTCCTCGTCTCCCCATTGGCAAAGCGTGTCCAGAGGTGTAAAATACGAAAAACGAACGTCAA
>CAMZJG010000069.1 GCA_947307505.1 uncultured Clostridia bacterium
AGGGTGGCCTCCGGGGTCACGTCCCGGGGAGAAAAGCCGGTGCCCCCGGTGGTGATCACCAGGTTCAGGCCCAGAGTATCGGCGCACTGGATCAGCTCCGCTTCGATCTGCTTCTGCTCGTCCGGGACGATGCTCTGATATCCGATCTCGTATCCTGCCTCCCGCAGCATTTCCGCCACGGCGGGGCCGCTGGTATCCACCCGCTCCCCTCGGGACCCCTTATCGCTTACGGTGATGACCGCCGCTTTTCCCTTCATTGTTCTTCCTCCCGATGATACTCTCCGTGGACGCCGCCGCTCTTGGAGATCAGCCGCAGGTCCGTGATGACCATGTCCTTCTGCACCGCCTTGCACATATCGTACACCGTCAGAGCTGCCACGGACGCTGCGGTGAGCGCTTCCATCTCCACCCCAGTCCGGCCTTCGCACCGCACGGCCGCCCGGATGTCCACGGCGCAGCGCTCTTCATCCAGCCGCAGGCTCAGGTCCGCCCCCTGGATGAGGATGGGGTGGCACATGGGGATCAGCTCCGGCGTGCGCTTGGCTCCCATGATCCCGGCGACCTGGGCCACGGTGAGCACATCTCCTTTCTTCATGCCGCCGGTGCGGATGAGCTCAAAAGTCTCCCGGCTCACCAGCACCCGGGCTCCGGCCTCGGCGCAGCGACAGCTGGGGTCCTTCTCCCCCACGTCCACCATTTTCGCCCGGCCTTCCTCCCCGAAATGGGTAAAATCTTTCCCGTTCTGCATCGTTTCAGCCCCCGATCCGGTTCATGCTTCGCTGGGATTGGCTTCGGTTTACATAATCAAGAGCTCCGTGCCATTCCGGCTTGCCCAGGATGGCCTCCTTCATGACCTCTGCCATGCCTTTCCTGTCCAGCCCCTTGATGGGGTATTCCGCCGGGGAATGGAGACAGGGCTTCAGCTTCCCGTCGGCGGTGAGGCGCAGCCGGTTGCAGCTGTCGCAGAAATGGGCGCCGATGGGGCTGATGAGTCCCACGTTCCCCAGGCCGCCGGGCAGACGGTACAGCTTCGCCGCGCCGCCCTCCTCCCCTGTCGGCTCCAGCTCCGGAAGTCGGTCCAGGACCGCGGTGTAGGGTAGATAAGCTTCCTTCCCGAAGCCGTTCTCCCCCATGGGCATGAGCTCTATGAACCGCATATCCAGCGGATACCGCAGGGTCAGGGCCGCCAGAGCCCCGATCTCATCGTCGTTGAAGCCGCCGATGAGGACTGCGTTCAGTTTGATCTTGTCATATCCCGCCTCCAGGGCGGCGCGGATGCCCGCCAGGGCGTCGGCCAGCTTCCCGCAGCGGGTGATCCGGGCATATTTCTCCGGGTCCAGGGTATCCAGGCTGATGTTCAGCCGTTTTACCCCCGCTTCCCGCAGGGGTACCGCCAGCTCCGGGAGCCGGATCCCGTTGGTGGTGAGGCAGACCTCCCGGATCTCGGGTACGGCGGCGGCGCGGCTGCAGATGGAGAAGATGTTCTTCTTCACCAGCGGTTCTCCGCCGGTGATGCGCAGCTTGGTGATCCCCAGGGAGGCCGCGGCTTCCACCGCCCGGATCATCTCGTCCTCCGTGAGCATGGCCGCATGGTCCTTCTTGGGGATGCCCTCCTCCGGCATGCAGTAGAGGCAGCGGAGATTGCACAGGTCCGTGACGGAAAGGCGGAGGTAGGTGATCTCCCGCCCGAAGCGATCCCGCATCTCAGTATCTCCCGAAAGTACAGTTGGGGAAATGGCAGACCTTGCACTGCTGGCAAAGGCCCCCCTCCCCCAGATTGATGAGCTCCCGCTTTGTCAGTTTATCCCCGGTGTAGATCTGGGGCAGCAGCACGTCGAACAGGGTGGTTGGCAGGCTGATGGCCGCTCCCGGCACCCCCAGGATGGCCACGTTCCCCAGGTAAGCCGCCAGGGTCATGTTCCCCGGCTGGGAGGGAACGCCGTGGGTAACGATCTCCGCCCCCAGCTGCCGGATGGCGGTGGGAGTCAGGTCGTCCGGGTCCACGGACATGCCGCCGGTGAAGATGAGGAAATCCGCCCCTGCCTCCAGGAAACCCTTCGCGGCGGAGACGATCATCTCCAGATCATCGTCGCAGAGCTTGACCCCCAGGATATCCCCGGGGTAAGAAGCCAGCTTTTTCCGCACCACCGGCTCGAACTTATCCTGGATGCGTCCGGAATAGACTTCGCTTCCGGTGATGATGACCCCCGCTTTTCTGGCCTGATAGGGCCGCAGATCGAAGAGCTTCCTGCCCCGGCAGAGCCTTTCCGCCTCGATGATCTGCTCCTCCTTCGTCACCAGGGGCACGATGCGCATGGAGGCAAGGCGTGCGCCGACCTCCGCCGGATAGTGGTCCGGCAGGGCGCAGATGGTGATATCACCGATGGAGTTGATCTGCCGCAGCAGCTGGGTATCCACCCGCAGCTGTCCCCGGATATCCGCCTTCAGCAGCATTTTCCCCTCGGAGGGGCCGTCATAATGGGCTCCCTCCACGGGAGCCATGGCGGCCAGGCGCAGGGCGCAGTCCTCCTCATGGAGCTCTCCCGCGTTCTCCTCCCAGATGAAAACGTGCTTCTTGCCGATATCCAGCAGCCGGGGGATGTCCTCTTTCCGGATCACCTGGCCCCGTTTGAACAGAGCGCCCTTGAAACCGTCGAACATGGCGGTGATATCGTGGCACAGGGTCATGCCTGCCGCGTCTTCCACATTGACCTTTTTCATTTCAGTATGAATCCTTTCAGTTTAGTGCCCGAAGCGAGGGGGCCGCTCCCGGCGGGGATCACAGCCATGG
Organism: uncultured Clostridia bacterium; assembly: GCA_947307505.1. Next base: position 2,792 of record CAMZJG010000069.1, read on the forward strand.
CATCGCAGCCCATGGCGCTGGAGAGCACTCCGTTTCCCTGCTTCGGGGAAAGAGCCATTCTGACTTCCCCGTCAGTGAGCACCAGGGTGCCCCGCAGGAGGCGGGTGACGGGGCTTTTCTTATAAAATCCTTCCAGCAGCGTCACCGTCACCTCCCGAGGAAGGCAGAAGCGGTGGCCGCAGAGCTTTTTCAGCGCGGGCAGAGCCACAGCGTAAAAGGCGGTCATGGCTGCGGCAGGATTGCCGGAAAGGCCGCAGAGGAGCTTTTCCTTTGCCATGCCGAAGCAGCAGGCCATGCCCGGCTTCATGTCCACCCGCCGGAAGAAGATCTCCGCCCCGCAGGCCTCCATGGCCGCGGGAGTCAGGTCGTAGTCCCCCGCGGAGACGCCGCCGGTGAGGATCACCGCGTCGCAGGTCTCCATCCCGGTGCGGATCAGCCCGGAGATGGTCTCCGCCCGGTCCCCGGCGGAACCCAGCCAAACAGGCTCGCAGCCTGCTTCCTTCAACAGCGCGGAGAAGGTGTAGCGGTTGGAATTGTAGATCTTCCCCTCCTGAGGCGGCTCCCCCAGTTCAATGAGCTCGCTGCCGGTGGAGATCACCCCCACCCGGGGCTTCCGGTATACCTCCAGGGCGGAAAACCCCTGGGAGGCGAGGGTACCCAGGGTCCCGGCGTCCACGAGGCTGCCCGCCTCCGCCAGGCTCTCCCCTTTCCGCACGTCCTCCCCGGCCCGGACAACGTTTTCCCCGGCCCGGGCAGGCACAAAGAGGGTAACGTTCTCCGCCGTGAATTCGGTTTTTTCATACATCACCACCGCGTCCGCCCCCGCGGGGATGGGCGCGCCGGTCATGATCCGGACGGCGGTGCCTTTGGACACGGCAAAGCCGGGAAGGCTGCCGGCGGGAACTTCTTCCAGTACCCGCAGGGTCACCGGCGTCTCCCGGGAGGCTCCGGCGCTGTCGCAGGCCCGAAACGCGTAGCCGTCGTAAGGAGAGCGGTCAAAGGGAGGCACATCCATCACCGCAGCAGCGGGCCGGGCCAGGATGCGTCCGCCGCAGACTTCCGGGGGAAGGATCTCCGTCCCCACGCTCCCCACCTTTTCCAGCAGGAGCGCCCGGGCTTCTTCAAAGGACAGGTTGTTTTTCATGCTCATTCCTCCAACAGCAGGAGCGATTCCTCCGGCAGACGGATGCAGACGGTCTCCCCCCGCAGGGCTGACCAGGATTCTTTATCCAGCTCCCAGCCCAGGAGGACGGTGCTTTTCTCCCCGCAGCGGAGCATCACCGTCACGGAGAAGGGGTTTTCGATCTCCTCCTCCACCCGGCAGAACAGGATGTTGTTCCCCTTCTCTCCCGGTCCGGCAGGCCGGATATCCTGCATGCGGATCCCCACGAAGGAAGCCCGGTCCGCTTCCCGGGGAGGAGTGAGATTGACCCCCCAGTCGACGGCCCGGATGCGTCCGTCCGGCAGCTGGTCCAGGGAAGAGATGTTCTGGCAGCCTGTGAGGAAAGCGCCGGTGCGGGTCACCGGTTCTGCGAAGAGGGCCTTCTTGGAGGCGCAGACCTCCACCAGGCCCCGGTTCATCACGGCGATCCGGTCCGCCAGGCGGAAGACTTCGTCCCGGTTATGGGAGACCAGCAGCACGGTCTTTCCGAACCGGGCAATGGTCCGGCGCAGCTCCTCCTCCAGCTGAAAGCGCAGCTGGCTGTCCAGGGCGGAAAAAGGCTCGTCCAGCAGCAGGAGCTGAGGCTCGTTCACCAGGATCCGGGCCAGGGCCACCCGCTGCTGCTGCCCGCCGGAGAGGCGGTTCGGGTGGGCCTCCTCCAGGCCGGTGAGATGCATGGCGGCGATGATCTCCGGCAAGACCTCCGCGGCCCGCTTCCTGTCCCGGACGCCGCAGCGGATATTCTGGGTCACGGTCATGTTGGGAAAGAGGGCGTATTGCTGAAAAAGATAACCCACCTTCCGTTGCTGGGGCGGGAGGCTTATATGCTTCTCGCTGTCGTACAGCACGACCCCGTCCAGCTCGATCCTGCCCTGATCCGGCTTCTCGATGCCGGCGATGCATTTGAGGGTCATGCTCTTGCCGCAGCCCGAGGCCCCCAGCAGGGCCAGGACCTCCCGATCCGCCTCAAAGGAGACCTTCAGGGAAAAGTCCCGCAGCTTTTTTTCGATGTCCACCAGGAGGGCCATCCTACGCGCCCCCCTTCTGCTTCTTTTCCAGCATGTTCACCGCCAGCAGCACCACGGCGGAGATGGCCATGTTGATGAGCACCCATTTCAGCGCCGCGGCGTCGTCGTTGGTGCGCCAGAGCTGATAGACGGTGGTGGAGATGGTGGCGGTGCGGCCGGGGGTATAGCCCGCGATCATGCTGGTAGCCCCGTATTCCCCAAGGGCGCGGGCGAAGGCCAGCACCGTCCCCGCCAGGATGCCCTGACGGCAGTAGGGCATGCGGATGCGCCAGAAAATATAGCTGTTCCGAAGCCCCAAAGTCTGGCCGGAATAGGCCAGGGTCTCGTCAAAGGCTTCAAAAGCGCCCCGGGCCGTCCGGTACATCAGCGGGAAAATGACCACCGTGGTGGCAAAGATGGCGGACCACCAGGTCATGGTCATCTTGAAGCCGAAGGCGGCCAGCACCCAGGCGCCGATGATGCGCTTGGGACCCAGGATCCGCAGGAGGAGATATCCTACCACCGTGGGGGGCAGTACCAGGGGAAGGGTGAGGATCACATCCAGCACGCCCTTTACCGCCCGGGGCGCCCTGGCGATATAGTAGGCGGCGAAGATGCCCGCGAAGAAAATGATCACGGTGCTGATCCCGGCGATGCGCAGGGAGTTCCATAAGGGATACCAGTCCATAAGTTCACCTGCCGATTCTCAGAAACAGGAATACAGGCGGGCTGAGAAAACCCGCCTGATCCCCGTTTGTTGTGAAGTGAAGTGGAGGAAAGCAAAAAGGTTTATGAGAGGGGGGAGAAGCCGACGGAAGCGAAAACGTCGCCGGCGTCCTTGCCCTTCAGGTATTCCAGGAAGGCTCTGGCTTCGTCCGGATGCTTGCTCACGTTCAGCACGGCGGCGGGGTAGATGACCTGCCCGCACATCTCGGCCGTGGCGGTATCCACCACGGTGAGCCCGGCGGAGTAGGCGTCGGTGCCGTAGATGATGCCGCAGTCCACAGCGGCCTCGGAGACCTGGGTGGTGACTTCCTTGACGTTGGAGCCGTAGGTGATGACCCCGGCTTCGGCCAGGGCGGCCTCATCCAGCTCGAAATAGCTCAGGATCTTCTGGGTGTACTGTCCCACGGGCAC
>CAMZJG010000070.1 GCA_947307505.1 uncultured Clostridia bacterium
GGGTACAGAGGCATAGCCCGTACCTCCGGCTTTTCGGCATATAAGGCCGCCGTTTCGCTGTCCCCGGTATACACCGGGTCCGTAAAGGCCAGGAAATACCGAAGAAAATGCTGATAGGTGAAATAGGTCCGCAGGTCCCCCAGATCGTAGATCCCCACCAGCCGGGCCAGGTCCAGCTCCGGCGTGGGTGACAGGGCTTCCTCCCGCTCGTTGCTCCCCAGGAGCACCACCTTCATTCCCGGCTCGTACCCCTCGCAGTCTTCGATCCGGGCGATCAGCCGGTTCGACCAGGCGCTGCATTGGCGCATGGCATAATCCGCCTTCAAATAGGCGTTGTTGTCCGTGAGCCAGTAGGAATAGGCGGCGAGCCCGAGGGTCACCACCAGGATCCAGCTCATGATCCGGGGCAGGAGGCCGTTCCAGGGTCTCTCCTCCCCCGGCGCTGCGTATTCCAGGAGAGCCAGGGGCAGCAGCAGGATACAGACCATGGGATACAGCATATGGATATGCACATACCCGTCCGGGACCATCACATAGATAAAGGTCCCCGCCAGGGGATACAGGACCGCAAGGGCCAAAGCCAATCCCGTGCGTGCCGGACCGGGTCTTCTGCGGCGCAGCAGCGCCGCCCCCAGGCAGAGGCTCCCCAGGGCGGTGAGCAGGAATGCCCAGCGAAGGAAGGGGATATGACAGTTCCAGTCGTTTACCCAGAAAAAGAGCCGATACTTGCGAAAGGCATAATACACCAGCCGGGGAAGCCGGGAGAGGGACACCTTCCCCATATCCGCTATGCCCTCATAGTCCGTGAGGCCGCCGGACGGGGCGGCGAGCCGGGCAGCCAGCAGATAGGCCGTCACTGCCGCCCCCAGGGTCACGACCAGCCTGGCCCCCTTCCCCAGGAGCTGCCGGAAGGTCCGCTCCCCATCCAGGGTCTCCAGGAGCAGGGACCCGACCATCAGCACCGCTGCGGCAGGAAGATAGGCCTGGTAGACGCCCATGGACAGGGTCAGGAGGATCACCCCCAGAACGCTCCCCCGCCAGCCCCTGCGGCAGGCGGCCCAGGCGGCAAGGACTGCCAGAAACAGGCTGAAAAAGTAACCGGAGGCGGTGAACATATAGCCGAAGGTGGCGGTCACCGCCGGAAAGCTCACCAGCAGCGCCGCGGCGAGCCCGCAGCCCAGGGGCGTGCGGATGCGCAGAAGCGACACGGTGAGGCAGGCGGTCAGGGCCAGGAACAGGAGGCTGAGCACCCCGATGAGCCAGGGCATGCTCACGTTCCCATCCAGCCGGAGAACGGACGGCAGCAGCCAGCGCCCCGAAGCGGCGCCGTAGCTCGCATAGAACATCTGGTTCAGGTCGTCGTGATTCGTGAATTTGTTCAGGAAGGCGTAGCTGTGGGTAAAAAAGCCCAGGATCAGGGCGGAGAGAAAGGTGAAGCGGATGTGCTTCGGCACCCGGCGCAGCAGCGTCTCCTCCAGCTCTCCGGCGGAACGCAGGCGGAAATCCTCGGTTCTCTTCATGTCTCCTCCTCCCCCATTCCGCAGCTGCGGGCCACCAGGTACCGGGGTCTGTGACGGACCTCCGCAAATACCCGCCCCAGATAGTAGCCCAGGAGGCCCAGGCTCAGCATCAGACAGCCTCCCAGGGCCAGCAGGATCAGGATCAGCCCCCGATCCCCGGGCACCGCCCTCCCCCGGAGCGCATCCGCCAGGGTCGCCGCCCCCAGTCCCAGGGCCAGGAGCAGCACGGCGCAGCCCAGGACCGTGACAATCTGCAGGGGCGCAGCGGTACTGCCGGCGATCCCCGCCGCGGCATACCGCATCAGGGAAACAAAGGACCAATGGCTTTCCCCCGTCCTCCGCTCCTCCACACGGAATTCCAGCTCCGTTTCCCGGAAACCCGTCCAGGGAGCCAGAGCCCGGAAGAAGGTCCCCCGCTCCGGCAGGGAGAGAAGGGCCTGCACCACCCGCCGGTCCAGAAGCTTGAAATCCGAGGCCCGGGACATATCCGTTCCCACGGCCCTGCCCAGCAGGCGGTTGAAGATCCCCGCTGCCAGACGGTGAAATCCGCTTTCTCTGCCCCGGTCCGTCTTCACCCCGTTCACCACCTCCCAGCCCTCCTGCCAGAGGCGGTACATCTCCGGGAGCTTCTCCGGCGGATGCTGGAGGTCGCAGTCCATCACCGCGCAGCAGTCCCCCCGGGCAGCCTCCAGGCCTGCCAGGATCGCCGCCTCCTTCCCGAAGTTCCGGGAAAAGCTCAGACCACGGACACAGGCGTCCGTCCGGGATGCGGCACGGATGGCCTGCCAGGTCCCGTCGGAGGAACCGTCGTCCACGAAGATCAGCTCATAGGGGATCTGCGCCTGCCGCAGTACTTGAATGGTTTCCCGGACCGCCGCCGGAACGGCGGTTTCCTCATTGTAGGCCGGGATCACCACAGACAGCATTTCCATTCACCTCCGTCGGCCGGAAAAGGGCTGTTTTTCCGATACAGGGATTATCCTCCGATTTGCTCCGGCGTATACCTTCCGCTTAAGATAACAACTGTCAGCGAAAAAGTATCACACATGCTGACTTTTGTCAACACAAAGAAAAGAGAGGCGGATACCGTGTTCTAACGCATTTATTTCGGAAAAATAGAATAAATCTCTTGACATTGACGCGACGTTAAATTGTACGGTGAGGGCAGAAAGGAGGCGTTCCAAGTGAAAAAAGCGCTTTTGCTCCTCTCGCTGCTTGTCCTGCCGCTCCTGGCCGCCTGCTCCCGGCAGGCCCCAGTGGAGACTCCCGCGCCCACGGAGGCGCCCTACCCCTACGGCCCGCCGAAGCTCACTCTGACCGCCGGGGAGGAGGAGACAGAGGCCGTTCTGAATGCCGCCGATTGGACCTACCGGACCCCGGAGGGGGAAGAGATCCCCTACGAGGGAACGGGCTTCACTCCGGCCGATGATTTCCGGGAAGCGGACTGGCTTAGTCTGGGTCTTCCCGTCCTCCATGCCGACGGCGAGGTACGCCTTGCCTTCGACGGGCCTGCGCCGGACAGGGTCCGTCTCCTTGCCTTTACCTCCCTGGGGATCGCTGCCCTTGACCTGCGGGACGGCTGTTTCACCCCCTATGCCGGCGCGAATGCATACGCCCTTATTTCCACCTGGGACAGGGGCAATGGGCAGGGCAGCGGAGGCTGCCGGTATATCCTCCTCATCCAGGGGGCGGAGACAAACGCCCCGGAAATGAAAACGGAAACGGAGGAGCTGGCCCTCGCCGTCACGTCGGCGGACGCTTACGGATGCGTCTTTACCCTGGAAAACCGCTGTACGGAGGTAAACCGAAGCTTCGAATACGCCATGGAGGAGCAGTATGCTCTGCTGCGGCGCAATGCCGCCGGGGGCTGGGAATGGGTGAAGCCCATCCGGCGGAATCTGGACACCTATTCCGCCGCCCTGAAGTGGGGGCACAGTCACACCGACGCCTGGGACTGGTCCTATGCCTACGGTCCCCTGCCTCCGGGGGAATACCGCCTTCGGATCTGGGGAAACCTGGGCCGGGGATCAGCGGTGGATTTTGTTTCCGTGGGCGGGAGCTTCACCCTGGAGGATGCCGAGCCGGTGGGACCGGGGCCCTCCACCCTCTGTCCATGCCCGCGGTGGCTGGAGGTAAGCCTGTACAGCCGGGAGCAGAACGGCAGCGGCCACCGCTGGATGCAGACCCTCACCCCGAAGACGGAGGGCTGGGCGGCGGAACGGGATTTCTCCCTGTTCCGCGTGACCGGGGAGGGGGAGCTGGAATATATCCCCCCGGAATACGATCTCCCGGGATACCTGAACTGGACGCCCGTCCTGAAGCCGGGCAAAACCGTGAATTTCGAGGTGGAGTTTGCCGCCCGGTACGGGGAGTTGAAGAAGGGCCGGTACGTGCTCCGCCGCCGTCTCATCCGCCTCACGGAGGAGGAACTGAAGGACGTCACCCTCATGGTCCCGGACCGCCGCCTGCTGCCGGAGGATCGGGTGCAGTACGTGGACACGGAGTTCACCCTCTACACCCTGCGGGACGTGCCCCAGGCGGTGGACCCGATGGATGAGCTGCGGGACTGCAGCAACCCGAGCTCCGGGGTGCTGGTCTCCACTGCCGGGAGCACCTTCAGCTCCGCCGGCTGCACCCTGCGGCTGAAAAACGTGGACGCGAACCAGTGGTACGACGTGTTTTACGAGAGTGATTACTACTACCTGTATTTCAACCATAAGTTGGAGTGGTTCCCCGCGGCCCACACACGGTACGGAGCCCACGGCCTCATCTGGAAAACTCTGGCCCCCGGAGAGACCCAGGAGCTGAATATCAACTTCTCCCACTACTTTGGGGAGCTGCCCCCCGGTTCCTACCGCCTGGTGATCGCCTGTCAGGCCCTGCCCTATGATGAGGAGCCGGAAAAAACGGATAGCTTCATCACCGTACCCTTCCGCATCCTGGAGGACGGGAGCGGCGTTTTGGAGGAGGCGGAGGAGGCGAAGCAGCTGGTGCACCTCTACATAAACGGCGGGCTGGGGAACCGGGACGGCTGGATCGTCAGGGTAAAGGCTGTGGCCTGGCGCTGGGACCTGAAGACGGAGGAGGATCGGCTGCGCCTGACGGTGTGGCGGAATCGGGATCTGGAGCAGGCGGAAGCCCTGCTGGGGGACTACGGCTGCGTGGACATCCTCCGGGGGGAGGACCCGGCGCTGAAGCCCAGCCCGGTGACGGAAGAGAACCTGGGCAGCCGGGGGACCCTCTCCATCACCCCCTACCCCAACATCTATTCGCTTCCGGTCTGGATATATTCTTTCACCTTCTCCGGTGAGGGGAGCGGCACGCAGACCCTGAATGTGGACGCCTACTTCCATATCGAGGTGCTGGAGGGGGACCGGTGGCTGTCCATGAGCACCACCATGGATCAGTCGACCGTTGAATTGTTTGAGCGGGTCTACCAGATCCAGGGGCAGCCGGGAGGGACCGTGTCCTTCGGGACGAACTACTCCCGGCTGCTGAACCTGAGCCTGGTCTACGGGGAGTTCGACCCGGCTAAGGAGTACCGGGTGGTGCTGCAGATGTGGGAGGATCCGCAGAACAAGGAGTACTACACCTGTCCCCTGCCCCTGTGGGGGTGATTTTTCAAGTTTTTTCGGATAATTTGCAAAAACCCCTTGACATTGACGCGACGTTAAATTGTAGGGTGGAACCGTTAGGAGGTGTTCCGAAGTGAAAAAAGCGCTTTTGCTTCTCACGATCCTTGTTTTTCTGCTTCTGGCCGCCTGCGGAAAGGCAGTCCCGGCGGCAGAGACCCCTGGGCCCACGGAGACCCCTGTCCCGGCGGAGACCCCGGTCCCGGCGGAGACCCCGGTCCTCACGGCGGTCCCAACGCCCTTTGAGGCGCCGGATACCATCACCCTGCCCCGGCTCACTCTGACCTCCAACGCGGGGAAGACGGAGGCCCTCCTGGACACCGCCCACTGGACCTGCCGGAACAGCAAGGGGGAGGAGGTCTCCACGGAGAAGATCCCTCTCAGCAGGACCGAAAACTTCCGGGATACGGATTGGTATGACCTGGACTCCCCTATCCTCTATGCGGACGGGGAGGTAAGTCTTTCCTTTGACATGAGCGAGCCGAAGGATCCCAAACTCTTTGCCTTCTCCTCCCTGGGGATGCTCCCCGTGGCGCTGGAGGACTGGTCCTTCACCCCCTACGCCGGGGTGAACACCTACGTCCTCACCTGCACCTGGGACTGGACGAAGGAGGCGGGCAGCGGAAGCTGCCGCTTCATCCTCCTGGTGGAGGGGGCGGAGCATAACGCCCCGGCAGGGACGGAGCGAGAGGACCTGCGCCTCACCGTCACTTCCGCGGATGCCTACGGCTGCACCTTCACTCTGGAGAACCTGGGGACCCGCTGGCCCTACCAGGCTGAGGTCATGACTGACCTGGGGGACCCCTTCGCCCTGCTGCGGCGGACGGAGGCCGGGGGCTGGGAATGGGTGAAGCCCATCCGGACTTTCCAGGGGGATTACGCCGCCAACCTGGAATCCGGGGAGACCTGGGACTGGGC
>CAMZJG010000071.1 GCA_947307505.1 uncultured Clostridia bacterium
TCTTATCCGCTTCCGCTTGACAAGCGATTTCCGCGTTTGGTCATAAGTTTTCCAGCGCTTTTGCCAGCCTGCGCACGTGGCTCTCCCGGCTGAAGGCGGACAGGCTCATGCGCACCGTGCCTTCCTTCCCCGTTCCCGCCGTGTCGTGGGCCAAGGGGGCGCAGTGGAGCCCCGCCCGCAGGGAAAAGCCCCGCTCCGCCAGCCGCTCCGCCGCCGTCTCGCAGTCCATGTCCTTCACCTGAAAGGAGAGGACGCCGCCCTGGCAAAAAGGTTCCGCTGCCGCGAAGACCCGAAGCCGGGGGTTCTCCCCCAGGAGCTCCGCCGCCAGACGGACGAGCTTCACCTCATGTGCCAGGATGGTCTCCGGCCCCAGACGCCTCACGAACTCCAGACCTGCCCGCAGGCCGGCGATGCCGGGCATATTATGGGTGCCCGCCTCCAGCCGGTCCGGCAGCCAGTCGGGCATTTCCGGTTCCCTGGGGCTGCTGCCCGAACCGCCCTCCATCAGGGTCCGGATGCGCCTGTCCCCGGGTTGTTTTCCGCAGAGCAGCAGGCCTGTGCCCTGGGGGCCGTACAGTCCCTTATGCCCGGGCATGGCCACAAAGGCCGCATTCCATACCTCCGGCCTCAGGGGCAGGACGCCGGCGCTCTGGGAGGCGTCCACGATCAGCGGGATCCCCCGCTCTTCGCAGAGGGCGGCGATCTCCTCCACCGGCTGGATGCAGCCGAATACGTTGGAGACGTGGTTCACCACCGCCAGCGCCGCCCCCTGATCCAGTTCCCGCCGGTAGGCCTCCGCCGCCGCAGCCGGGTCGAAGGGCGGGGCCGCGGCCACCCGGATCCTGGCATCCAGCCCTCGGAGGGGCCGGAGCACCGAGTTGTGCTCATAGCCGGAGATCACCACCCGCTCCCCGGGACGGGCCAGGGCCTTGATGGCGATGTTCAGACCGTGGGTGGCGTTCTGGCAGAAGACCACCCGCTCCGGCTCCGATAAACCGAAAAGAGCCGCCGCCGTTTCCCGGCAGCGGTACGCTTCCTCCGCCGCCGCCATAGCGGCGGGATATCCTCCCCTGCCGGGACTGGCCAGGGTCAGCATGGCCCGCTCCACCGCCCGGTAAACGGCGGCAGGCTTCTGCAGCGTGGTGGCGGCGTTGTCCAGATAGATCACGGCGCCGCCTCCCGAAAGGTTCCGTCCCTCTCCCTCAGCCAGATCCGGCCCGGTACGAAGTCCGCCTCCCGCAGCTTCTCCAGCGCTTTTTCCAGGTCTCCCCGGCGCAGACGCACGGCATAGGCGCAGCCGCCGGACCAGGGCGCCCGGGCGGCAGAGGACGGCATCCCCAGGCCGGACAGGAATCGGGCCGCTCGCTGGGCGTAGGTGAGGGAGCGGAGACCGATATAGGCATCATTCAACGGGTATTCCCCCAATTCACGCAAGAATGGGCATGACCGGAAAGGAAAAGAGCGGGAGGCGGCCCGAGACCGCTGCCCGCCCCGAATCGGATCCTTCTCCTCCCGGCGTCCTGCCGGTCCATCCTATGCCCCGACCAAATGAATTGCGCCTGTCGGCGCGTGAAATGTTCCCTCGGAACATGAATGGACGCTTCGCGTCATGAATTGCCCTGCTGGGCATGTGGGACAGAGAATAAGGCTCACTCGGAGGAAGAGCTGGCGCGGAGCGCCGGAGGGAGTGCCGCTCATAGAAGCTATGTCGTAAGAGCTGCTTGTCGTCACGCTCCCTCCGTCTTCGCCGCTTTGCGGCGGATCCACCTCCCTCGGAGAGGGAGGCTGAACATGAGGGAATCCGAAGCATCGTTCCCCGATATTTCGCAGCTGACGGCCAGATCAATATTATGTCAACCTATGGGAGAAAAAAAGCCCGGCGTACAGCCAGGCCTCTGCCTCTATTCCTTTTTTTCAGCTTACCGTGGGTCTGGGCTGGTCGTTCCGTCCCTCCCGCTCCTGCACGGGGGCAGGCGCTTCCGGCTGCTTCTCCTCCGGCTTCCAGGGCTGGACGCCGGTGAAATCCAGTGCGGTGTGGAGCACATCGTCGATATGCCGGGCGGTGACGAACTGCAGGGCGCCCCGTACATCCGGGTCGATCTCCGCCAGATCCGCTTCGTTCTCCGCGGGGATGAGCACGGTCTTCACCCCTGCCCGCAGGGCGGCCATGGTCTTCTCCTTCAGGCCGCCGATGGCCAGGATCCGGCCCCGGAGGGTGATCTCCCCGGTCATGGCCAGGTCTCCCCGAAGGGGCGCTCCGGTGAGGGCGGAGATCATGGCCAGGGTGATGGTGATGCCCGCGCTGGGGCCGTCCTTGGGCACGCCCCCCTCGGGGAAATGGATGTGGATATCCTTCTTCCGGTAGAACTCCGGATCGATGCCCAGGATGGCGGCACGGCTGCGGATATAGCTCAGGCCCGCCTGGGCGGATTCCTGCATCACCTTCCCCAGGTTGCCGGTGAGCTCCAGACGGCCGGTGCCCTCCATCACATTCACTTCCACGTCCAGGGTGACGCCCCCCACGCTGGTCCAGGCCAGGCCCCGGGCCAGGCCCACGGCGGGCTCCAGCCGCTTTTCCTCCGGCTTGTACCGCCGGACGCCCAGGAACTTTTCCAGGTCGGAGGCCTTGACGCCCACGCTCTTGCCTTCCCCTTCCACCAGGCGCATGGCGGCCTTGCGGCATACCGCCGCCAGCTCCCGCTCCAGCATGCGCACGCCGGATTCCTCCGTCCAGCCGGAGATGATCTCCCGGATGGCGGTGTCGCCGATCCGCAGCTCCCGGGCCTTCAGGCCATGGCGCTTCCGCTGCTTGGGCAGCAGGTGGTCCTTGGCGATATGCAGCTTCTCCTCGTCGGTATAGCTGCTGAGCTCGATGATCTCCATCCGGTCCATCAGAGGCCGGGGAATGGTCCCTGTGGTGTTGGCGGTGGTGATGAACAGCACATCGGAGAGGTCGAAGGGCACCTCCAGGTAATGATCCCGGAAGCTGCTGTTCTGCTCGGAGTCCAGAGCCTCCAGCATGGCGGCGGAGGGATCTCCCCGGTAATCGCTGCCCAGCTTGTCGATCTCATCCAGCAGGAGCACCGGGTTCCGGCTCCCCGCCTGGGCGACGGCGGTCATGATCCGGCCGGGCATGGCTCCCACGTAGGTCTTCCGGTGGCCCCGGATCTCCGCCTCATCGTGGATGCCCCCCAGGCTGATGCGGCCCAGCTTCCGGCCCAGGGCCCGGGCGATGCTCTTGCCGATGGAGGTCTTGCCGGTGCCCGGAGGCCCCACCAGGCAAAGGATGGTCCCCTTCAGGTCGGGTGCCAGCTGCCGGACGGCCACGAATTCCAGGATCCGTTCCTTTACCTTCTCCAGCCCGTAGTGGTCCTCGTCCAGGATCCGGCGGGTCTGCTCCACGTTGTAGCAATCCTCGGTCTCCGTGTTCCAGGGAAGGCCCAGGACCGTATCCAGCCAGGTGCGCAGCACGGCCGCCTCGGAGGAGGCGAAGCCCTGACGGGCCAGGCGGTTCAGCTCCTTGCGCAGCTTTTCCTTCACTTCGTCGGAGGCCTCCAGAGCGTCGATCCGCTCCGTGTACTCGTCCATTTCGGAGGCGGCCTCCTGCTCCTCGTCCATCCCCAGTTCCATCTGGATGGTGCGCATCTGCTCCCGCAGGATCCCCTCCCGCTGGGCAGCGGCCAGCCTTCCCTGGGTCTTGCGCTGGATCTGCTCCTCCACCTCCAGCACAGCGATCTCATGGGTGAGCATCTCGTCCAGAAGCTCCAGACGCCGAACGGGCTCCGCCTCGTCCAGGAGCTGCTGCCGGTCCTCAGGCAGCAGCCGCAGGGTCTGGCCCAGATAGTCCGCGATATAACCGGGGCTGTGGTGCCCGGCGATGCCCCCCAGAAAATCCGGATGGTTCTCCGGCAGGAGCTCGGTGAGATGGGCCATCAGGCCCCGGGTGCGGCGGATCAGCGCCTCCCGGTACCCCGGGCTCTCCGCGCTCTCCTGCTCCTCCTGCTGCCGGACCTCCGCCCGGTAATAGGGGATATGCTCCAGCACCCGCCGAAGCTCGGCCCGGTACATACCCTTCACCAGGACCCGCACCCCGCCCCCCGGGATGCGGAGGATCTGCCGGATCTCCGCCACCGTGCCCACCTTGAAGAGCTCGTTTTCCTCCGGCTCCTCCGCCTCGGGGTCGGACTGGCAGAGCAGATAGATCCGCCGGTCCCCGTCCATGGCGGCGTTCATGGCGGCGATGGAAAGGGGCCGCTCCAGATCGAAATTCAGCATCATGTCCGGGAAGACATGCAGCCCCCGGAGGGGGATCATGGGCAGCTGTTCCATTCTTTCGTTCATTCTGATTCTCCTTTCCTGGGAGAAGATAACCGCGCTGCCGGCAGGACCGGCCGATACAGCTCCCCGCAGACAGGGACCTGGGCCGGGCCGCCGCAGCGCGGCTCATGCCGGGATGTTCAGCCGGCCAGCTCGGGCTTGTTCCGGGTGATCACCGGCGCCCCGGTGCCCCGGATGCAGTCCCCTGTGATCTCCACGGCGGTGATCTCCGGGTCGGAGGGGATCTCATACATGATCTCCAGCATCACCCGCTCCATGATGCTCCTGAGACCCCGGGCCCCCAGGTCCATCTCCAGGGCCTGGTCCGCCACCGCCTCCAGGGCGTCCTGGGTGAAGGTGAGCTCCACATTGTCGTACCGCATCAGCGCCTGATACTGCTTGGTCAGGCTGTTCTTGGGCTGGGTGAGGATCTGGATCAGGTTATCCCGGTCCAGGCCGTGGAGCGGGGTGATCACCGGCAGTCTGCCCACCAGCTCCGGGATCAGGCCGTATTTCAGGATATCGTGGGGCTGCACGTTCTGGAGGATCGCTCCCACATCCTTCTTCGTCCGGCTGGCTACGTCCCCGCCGAAGCCGATGGTCGCCTTGCTCATGCGGCTCTCGATGATCTGCTCCAGGCCCGCAAAGGCGCCGCCGCAGATAAAGAGGATATTCTTGGTATCCACCTGGATGAACTCCTGGTGAGGATGCTTCCGTCCCCCCTGGGGCGGCACATTGGCTACCGTGCCCTCCAGGATCTTCAGCAGGGCCTGCTGTACGCCCTCGCCGCTCACGTCCCGGGTGATGGAAACGTTCTCGCTTTTCCGGGAGACCTTATCCAGCTCGTCGATATAGATGATACCCCGTTCCGCCTGTTCCACGTCGTAATCCGCCGCCTGGAGGAGCCGGAGAAGGATGTTCTCCACATCGTCTCCCACGTAGCCCGCCTCCGTCAGGGTGGTGGCGTCCGCGATGGCAAAGGGCACCTGCAGGAGCTTCGCCAGGGTCTGGGCAAACAGGGTCTTGCCGGAACCGGTGGGGCCCAGGAGCAGGATATTGCTCTTCTGCAGCTCCACGTCCTCGTCCTCGCCCCCGTGAAGGATGCGCTTATAGTGGTTGTAGACCGCAACGGAAAGAGCGATCTTGGCCCGCTCCTGTCCGATGATATACTGATCCAGAAAGCTCTTGATCTCCCCGGGGGTGGGCAGGCTGCCGTTCTCCCCCAGCAGCCCGGCCTCCTTGGGACGGACGGGGAGGGTCATATCGTCCTGCATGATCCGCACGCAGGCGCTGACGCATTCGTTGCAGATAAAGGCGTTGCGGCCCGCGAAGATCCGGGTCACATCGTCCTGGGATTTGCCGCAGAAGGAGCATCTGGCAATATGCTTTTCATCCATTTTCATTCCTCTTCGCTCCGTTCAGACCCAACCGGGTCAGATCCAACGAGAAAAGCAGAGGCCGAGCCACCGGCACGGCCGCTGCTTCTCAAAAACAGGTTATCTCTTTGTGATGACCTTATCGATGAGGCCGTATTCCGCAGCCTCCTCCGCGGTCATCCAGTTGTTGCGCTCGCAGTCCGCGTAGATCTGATCATAGTCCTTTCCGGTGCTGGCGGCCAGGGCTTCGGTCAGGGTGTGCTTGATGCGGGCGATGTGCCTGGCTTCGATCTGGATATCCGTCTCCTGGCCCTGGGTGCCTCCCAGGACCTGATGGATCATGATCTCCGC
>CAMZJG010000072.1 GCA_947307505.1 uncultured Clostridia bacterium
TAAGCCCGATTCCCCAGATCCTCCGGCACCTGGGGGTAGCCCCTGTACCCCACCCCATCCTTATAGCCCCGGTTCACCCGGAACAGGGTCGCCCGGGGGATGAGGCGGCAGAATCGCTCGAAGGGCCAGCGGATGACGCCCGGGGTGTTGAAGCCCACCCCCAGCTCCAGGATGCACAGGCGCAGGTCGGCGGAGGAATTCACAAAATCCGCATAGCGGCGGAAGCCCTCCTCATGGTTCTCCGGCCGGAAACCGATCTCCGCGTATTCTCCGCAGTACGGGCAGCGGGGGATGAATTCCTCCGGGCACTCGAAGGTCTCGTGGTCGA
Organism: uncultured Clostridia bacterium; assembly: GCA_947307505.1. The sequence goes on from CAMZJG010000072.1 coordinate 329, forward strand.
TATGGGCTTTCACCTCCCGCAGGGCGGGAAGGCTCTCCCAGGTATGCCTGGTGCAGCGCTTGGAGCAGGCCAGCACATCGTAGTTCCCCTGGTACTCAAAGACCCGATCCATATCGAAGCCGGCGCGCAGGAACTGCCGGTCCGCATTGGAGGTCACCACGAACCAGTCCTTCCCCTCCAGGAGCCGCAGGAGCTTTCCATACAGGGGGAGGGACGGCACCGTTTCCCGCACATAGCAGATATGGGTCGCCCAGTAGGCCCATTTCCGGCCCGGGGTCCAGTCGGAATCCCGCATGCCCACCAGCTCATACTGGCAGCGATAGCCCAGGCGGTACATTTCCGGGAAATGAAGGAGGAAGGCCCCCTCGTCCAGATAACTCAGTCCGGCGGAGGCGCTGAGCCCCGCTCCGGCTCCCACCAGCACCCGGTCCGCCTCCGCCAGCTCCGTTTTCAGGCGGCTGAGATCTTCCAGCGTCCGTTCATCCATGTCCGTTCCTCCTGTTTTTGTTTTTCCCAGTATACCCTGCCGGAGCCCGGCGCACAAGGGCGGGTTTGGGCTCGTCCCTTGCGGGAGCGGAGCCCTCCATGGTATAATGGGAAAAAACGGAGGAGGGATCGCCGTGTTTCGGGAAATGCGCAGACCCGGCCAGGCCCTGAGCCGGGAGGAATGCATCCGGCTGCTGACGGAAGAGACCCGGGGGGTGCTGAGCCTCCTGGGGGACGAAGGCTACCCTTACGGGGTGCCTCTGAACCATTATTACGATCCGGCGGACGGGGCGCTGTACTTCCACGGAGGGCTGGAGGGTCATCGGGTGGACGCCTTCCGCCGCTGCGGCAAAGCCTCCTTCTGCGTCTATGACCGGGGCGTCTCCCGGGAGGGAGAATGGGCCAAAACCGTGAATAGCGTCATCGTCTTCGGCCGCCTGACCGAGGTGGGGGACCGGGGAGAGGTCCTGCGGATCTCCCGGCTCCTGAGTCTGAAATTCACCCGGGACGAGGCGTACATCCGCCGGGAGCTGGAGCAGGCGGGTCCCCGGACCCTGCTGCTGCGGCTGACACCGGAGCACATGACGGGCAAGCGCGTGCTGGAGGCATAAAGGGATCTTCGATATGGGGCGTCCGCGTCTGCGGACGCCCCTCTGCGCATAACCCCGGGCGCGTCCGCATATCCTTTCCCAGGAATATGAACGGGAGGAAACGGTATGCGCAGACAAACCTGGAGACCCTATGTGTTCTGGATCCTGCTCACGGAGGCCGTGGGCGCCCTTTCCGGCCTGCTGGCCCGGGAGGGGATCCGGCAGTATGCGGAAACGGCGGCAAAACCGCCCTTGACCCCTCCGGCCTGGGTCTTCCCCATCGCCTGGATCCTGCTTTACGCCCTGATGGGCGCCGCCGCCGCCCGGATCAGCCTGCTGCCCCGGGGCCCTCAGCGGAGCCGGAGCCTGGCCCTGTATCTGCTGCAGCTGGGGGTCAATTTCTTCTGGAGCATTATTTTCTTCTCCTGGAGCCTGTACGGCGGCGCGCTTCTGTGGCTGGCGGGGCTGTGGCTCCTGGTCCTCTGGCTGGTCCTGCGCCTCCGGCGGCAGGATCCCCCGGGGGCGAAGCTGCTGATCCCCTACCAGCTCTGGCTCACCTTCGCCCTGTATCTCAACTTCGGCGTGTTTCTGCTGAACCGGTAAACGCGGGAGAATCCCCTGCTTTTCCGTGCCGGTTCGGTATGGAGAAATCTTGAAAACCGCCGCCGTCTATTGTATGATTAGAGAATGAAGGACACAAAAGAAAAGGAGAGTTGAACGCATGAAAAAGTATCTCAGCTTCTTTTTGGCCCTGATCCTGATCGCGGGCCTCTTGTCCGTCGGCGCAGCGGCGGCGGGAGACCGGGTGATGGTATCCCGGCAGAACCTCCGGGTGGACGGGGTGACCATCCTCTGTGAAAAATACAACATCAACGACCGCAACTACTTCAAACTTCGGGACCTTGCCCAGCTTGTGAACGGCACCGGCAGTCAGTTCGATGTGGACTACGATGAGGAAGCCGGTGCAATGATTGTCACCACCGGTCAGCCCTATACTCATCCCAACGGCACAGAGCTGAAGATCGGGGAGGACAACAGCGCCAAGGCCAAGCGCAGCTCCCAGACGCTCTATATCGACGGGGAAAAGCGCTCGGACCTGACCGCGTACAACATCGACGGCACGAACTTCTTTCAGCTCCGGGAGCTGGAGGATATCCTGGGCTTCAAAGTGGACTACGACCAGCCCTCCAACACCGCCATCATCATCAGCAAGATGGCTCCCACGCCGACGGAATGGCTGACCGAGGAATATATCTCTAAAAGCAACGATGGGAGCAGCTCCCGCAGCGTCAGCGTTTACAACCAGGAAGGCCGCATGGTCTCCTATCGTTCGGAAAACGAGAATTACAAGGAAGAGACCGTTTACCGCTATGATGAACTGGGCCGGCAGATCGGTTCGAACAGCACGGAAACCTGGTACGGCGGCGAGGGCGGCCCGGAGGTCTACCGGAACAAATCCACCCGGGTTTACGATATCTGGGGCAACCTGGTACAGGAAATCTACGAGGGGGACGGGGACGTCGTCACCGAGTACATCCACACCTACGATGAAAACGGCAGAGAACTGTCCTACACCTACCGCACCAACGCAGGGGAGAGCACCACAGTTTACCGCTATGACGGGAACGGCTATCTCTCCCGGATGGAATCCACCTATATGGACGACTCCGTCTACTATACCGATTATGTCCGGGACGCGGAAGGGCGGACGCTGAAGGAGACTACCTACAGCAACACCGACGGGCTCTCCTACTCTCAGGTTTACACCTATGACAAGGACGGCAACAACACGAAGCTCGTGTATACCTCCGGCTCCGGAACCGTCATGACCTACACTTACACCTACGACGGCAAGGGGAACCTCACCCACGAGGAGGTCGATTCCCCGTACAGCCAGTCCTCCACGGACTATGTATACGACAAGGGCGGCCGGATGGTCCGGATGGAGCGGAAGGATTCAGACGGCAGCAGCGTTCTCGGCCTGTATCAGTTTGACGACGAAGGCCGGCAGATCCGGGGAGAGTATACCACCTCCTACGGCTACCGGGACGTGACCGAGACAGTCTACGACGCAAAAGGCCGTCTGGTGAAGGAAACCGAGGACGACGACGGCACCGTGACCGTTTCGGAGTACACTTACGACGAGGCGGCCCGGAAGATGACCATGGTTTCCACCATCTCCTATCCCCTTCCCGAAAGCATGAGCATCAGCGACGGGGAGATGACCATGGCCACAGGGGAAAGCTACTATCTGTACGTCTCCTACGAGCCCTACAACGCCATGTACGAGCACGTCACCTGGTCCTCCAGCGATTCTTCGGTGGTCACGGTGGATGAAGACGGTTACGTCACGGCTGTCGCCGAGGGCACGGCGGTGCTCACCGCCGTTTCCGACAGCGGCCTTACCGCCTCCTGCCAGGTCACGGTGAAGGAGAGCAGTCTGACCTTTACCGTGGAGCCCTCCAGCCTGACGGTCAAGAACCACTTCACCAAGTCTGTCCGGTGCAAGGTGCAGGCGGTGGGGTATTCCAATTATTGGCTCAATTTCAGGAATTACAGCAGCGACGTCATCACCGTGAGCTGGGACGAAGGTTGGACCGAGGACGGGACGGCCACCATGCTGTACATCACCGGGGACGCCGTCGGCAAGGCTACGGTGGAGATCTACATCACCAGCGAAAAAGACGGGGAGCCCATCGGCGAGTCGATCTTCATCCCCGTAACGGTAACGGATTAAACGGATCCCGCCCGGGGGCGGGCTGCCCCGTTTCCCGGCGTATCAGACAAAGGAGAAATGATCATGTATCAGAATGCGCCTATTTCAGAACGGGTCCGGCGGATCCGGGCCATGTACCGGGGGAAGAAGCCCCGGATCGACATCACGCGCTACCGGCTGGTGACGGAGTTCTATATGGAGAACCCCCATCTGCCTGGGATCCTGAAGCGGGCCATGAATCTGCGGAACCTGTTCGAAAACATGCCCACCCCCGTGCGGGACCATGAACTGATCGTGGGCCATCCCGGGGAGGAATTCCGCTGCTCCGCCCTGTATCCGGAGTATTCCTTCTCCTGGTTCCTGGACGAGATCGACACCTTCCCCACCCGCTCCACGGACCCCTATGAGCTGCGGCCGGAGGATCGGGACTACATCCTCAAAACCGGGGATTTCTGGCGGAAAAACTGCGTCAGCGCCGCCATCGACGCCGTGTACCCCGATGAGTACATGAACGAGGTCATGGGCAACGGGGTCCTGAACTTCCGGCCCAGCGGCAACTGCCAGCACCCCATCGGCCACTTCGTGGGCAATTTCTGGACCGTGGTGGACAAGGGCCTGGGGGCCGTGGCCCGGGAGGCGAAGGAAAAGCGCCGGGCCATGACGGAGAAGGGCTTCCAGGGAGACGAAGCCCGGAAGTATGAGTTCTACCGGGCGGTACAGCTGGTCACCGAGGGACTCATCCTCTACACCAAGCGATACGGCGAGGAATGCCTCCGTCAGGCGGAGATCTGCCCGGATCCCCAGCGGCAGGCGGAGCTCATGGACATGGCGGACCGGCTGATGCGGATCATCGACAAGCCCTGCGAGAGCTACCATGACGCCCTCCAGGCCTGCTTCCTGTATCAGCTGGGCATTTTGCTGGACTCCCAGCCCCACGGCATCAGCTACGGCCGTCTGGACCAATACTGCGGCAAGTATCTGGAGAAGGACCTGGCAGAGGGACGGCTCACAAGGGAGCAGGCCCAGGAGCTGACGGACATGTTCATCCTGAAGATCGCGGAGCTGAACAAGGCCTGGTCCGAGCGGGCCACCCGCACCAGCCCCGGGTACACCTCCGGCCAGCTCATTACCCTGGGCGGCACGGACAAGGAGGGGAAGGACGTTACCAACGACGTGACCTACATGGTGCTCCAGGCCTCCGCCCGGCTGAAGCTCCATAATCCTCCCCTGGCCCTGCGGCTCCACGAAGGCACGCCGGATGCGCTGTGGGAGGCGGGGATCGAGACCACCAAGCAGGTGGGCGGCGTCCCCTGCTTCGAATGGGACGAGGTGGCGGAAAAGAGCCTGATGCGTCGGGGGATCCCCCTGGAGGAGGCCCGGAACTACTGCCTCATCGGCTGCGTGGAGCCCTGCGTCTGCGGCAGCGACTTCGCCAACTCCGGCGGCGACGGGGCCAACTCCTACACCATCCTTCCCGCGGCCCTGTGGTGCGCCATCAACAACGGCGTGAATCCCTACCATGCCCCGGGCACCCCGGAGCCGGAACGCACCGGCGTCGCCACAGGCTACCTCTATGAGATGAACAGCATGGAGGAGGTTCTGGAGGCCTACCGGAAGCAGATCGACTTCTTCACCAAATGGGAAGTCACCATGGTGAACTGCTACGAGTTCCTCTATGCCGAGCGCATGCCCCTTCCCCTGGTCTCCGCCACGGTGGAGGGGTGCATGGAAAGCGGCCTGGACGTGCTCTGGGGCGGCTCCAAATACACCAACACCGGCAACTCCAGCATCGGCCACGGCAACGTGGCGGACAGCCTGAACATCATCGACCAGGTATGCTTCCGGGATAAGCTGGCCACCACCCGGGAGCTGTACGACGCCCTGATGCACAACTGGGAGGGCTACGAGG
>CAMZJG010000073.1 GCA_947307505.1 uncultured Clostridia bacterium
AAGGGGAGCTTTGCCGAGAAGAGGATGGGCAGGATGGCCATGCACGCCAGGATGCCGAAGAGAAGCAGATAATTGTCCCCGGCGATGGGGGCTACGATGTAGCTGGGGATGAAGACGCAGCACAGGAGCTGCAGGGTCATGGCGGTGCCGGTGGCGGTGGCGGCGTACTTCCGGCCGATGCCCTCCAGGTAGCCGGGCATGGACTGGAGGAAGGGCAGAAAGGCCTCCGTGATGAACCCCGTGGCGAAGAGGCCCAGGATCATGGCGATGCCCTTGGGCAGAAGCCATGCGGTGACCTCCAGGATGGCTCCCACGAGAGCGCAGCCCCGCATGATCCACCGGACCTTCGTCCCGCTGGTCCCCACCTTCCGCACGATAGTGGGAGAGATCAGGGTGGTGAGCATGGTACCGGCGGTGAGGGCCACGGCGTACCAGCCGGCCTCCCCCTCCGTCAGCCCCCGGCTCATGAGGGCCTGGGGCATGAAGATGATATTGGTGAGCATCCCCAGCATCATGCCGATGTTGCACAGAGCCACGAACCAGAGGCCCTTGTTCCGCAGAACGGTGCGGATACTGTCCTTGAAGGCGGCCCGTTCCTCTTCCTCAGCCGGTTCTTCCGCCTGGGCGGAGGCCTGGGCGCCGCCCTTCTTCTCCGTCAGGAACAGGATCCACAGGACCAGGACCACCACAGCCAGCACGGCGGCAAAGCGGAAGGCGGCCTGGGTGGTGGGGAACTGGGGCGCGGTGCCGCTGCCCAGGGCGTTGCCCATATTGGAGAAGCACAGCACCAGCCCCATCATGGCCGTCACCTTGGAGGAGGGGAACCAGGCCCCTGCCACCTTGGGGGTATTGGCGTTCACGAAGGAGGCGCTGAAGCCCAGCAGGAGCATGGAGATGAACAGGAACCAGTATCCGGAGGTGAAGGCCCGAAGGATGATGCCCCCCACGGTGATGAAGATGGAGATGAGGATCACCTTGACCCCAAAACGGTCCATGAGCAGACCGGAGAGGAAGCTGAGAATGATCCCCGCCAGGAGGGGGGCGGTGGCGATGCTGCCGTACTGACCCTGGCTCAGGCCCATCTCGGTCCTCAGCCGGTCCGCCAGACTGGTGACCTGATACTGGGCAAAGTTGGGGAGGAAAATGCCGATGCACAGCAGGCCGACGATCACATACCCGTACCAGGGAGCTTGTTTCCATTTATTCTTCATGTTCTTCTGCCATCTCCATCAGTTTTTTTAATCTGTGATGCAGGCTGGATTTGGATATGGGAGGCGAGGCGATATCCGCCAGCTGGCTCAGACTCAGCTCCGGATTCTCCAGACGGAGCCGGGCGGTCTCCCGCAGCTTGGGACTCAGACCCTTCAGCTTCCCCTGCGCCTCCAGGGATCGGATGGCCTTCATCTGGTCCTGTGCGGCGTTTACCACCTTGTCCAGATTGGCCTGGTCACAGTTCATGCGGCGGTTCACCTTATTGGTGATCTCCTTTTCCACCTTGGTGCTCATGATCTCCATGGCCGCCAGAGGCGCGCCAAGGGTGGTCAGGAGATCTTCGATGATCTCGCTCTGCTTGAAATAGATCACATAGTTGCCGTTCCTGGCCAGCTCCCCGGGCTTGAAGCCCAGTTCCCGCAGAATCGCGGCGGCCTCCCGGGCGACGCTGTAATGGCTGGTGATGAATTCCATGTGGTAGCCCTTCCCCGGGTCCGTAATGGACCCTCCCGCCAGAAAGGCGCCCCGAAGGAAAGAGATGCGGCAGCAGTCCTCCTCCAGCACCCCCAGGTTGATATGGTGGGAAGGGCTGCGCTCCAGCTCCATCCCGTACAGGGAGCAGAGCTTCTCCAGCGCCGCCGGGTCCCTGAGTCCCAGGATGATCTTGCCCGATCCTTCCTCCCCGCTGCGCCGCTCCGGACTGATCCCGGCGGCCCGGTGAAGAAGGCGCTCCAGCCTCTGGGCAAAGGAGGCATGCTCCGTCACCACCCGCAGCTCCCGATGGGTGAAGGTGTTGCAGTACAGCAGCGCGCCGTACAGCTCCGCCTGCACGCAGCAGGGCTTGGTCATGGAAACGCGGCAGAGCTCAGCTTTCGTTTCAGAGGAAAAAGACATTTCCGTTTCCGCCTATTTCAGATCCCTGTGGGCGCAGTCCGCCCGATAGCCGCAGTCATGGAGCAGATCCGTGATCCTCTCCGCCAGGACCACGCTCCGGTGCTTTCCGCCGGTACAGCCCACGCAGAGCATCAGAGAGGGCTTCCCCTCCTCCTCATAGCAGGGGATGAGGAAGCGCAGCATATCCATGACCTTATCCAGAAAGGTGCCGGTAACGGCATAGGAGAGAACGTAATCCCGAACCGGGGATTCCAGTCCCGTATGCTCCTTCAGCTCCGGCACATAAAAGGGGTTGGGCAAAAAGCGGACATCCAGCACCAGGTCCGCATCCTCCGGGATCCCGTATTTGTACCCGAAGGAACGCACATGCAGGTCCATTCCGCTGCGGGAGCTGTCCCGGCTGAATTCCTCCACCAGGCGCTGGCGCAGCCTGGCCAGGGGATAATCCGTGGTGTCCACCACCACGTCCGCCAGGTCCTTCAGCCAGGCCATGCGTTCCCGCTCCAGCGTCACGGCGGCCCGGAGGTCTTTTCCCCCGGGATCCAGGGGATGCCGGTGGCGGGTCTCCTTGTACCGCAGCAGGATAGCCTCCGTCCCGGCTTCCAGGAACAGGATCCGGAGGGAAGCCCGTTCCCGCGCGTCCTGAATGGCCTCCCGAAGCCTGCCGCTGCCGTCCATGCCCCGGATATCGCTCACAAGGGCTACCCGGTCGTACTTTTCCTCCGCCGCCAGACACAGGTCCACGAAGCGGGGAATCAGCTCCGCCGGGAGATTATCCACACAGTAATAACCCAGATCCTCCAGGATGGAGGCCGCCTGGCTCTTTCCGCCGCCGGAAAGGCCCGTAACCAATACGAATTCCATTTTACAGTATCCTTATCTCCGGTTCCAGGGCGATGCCGGAATCCCGCAGCACCCGCTCCCGTACCGCGTCCAGCAGACGCCGGACATCCGACGCTGTGGCGCCGCCGGCATTGACGATGAATCCCGCGTGTTTCCCGCTCACCATTGCTCCGCCGATGCGGAAGCCTTTCAGTCCCGCCTGATCGATAAGGGCGGCAGCATAGGCCCCCTCCGGCCGTTTGAAGGCGCTGCCCGCGCTGGGCAGTTCCAGAGGCTGACTCATCCGCCGTTTCTCCATCAGCTGCCGGCATTCTTCCCGCAGGGTCTCCGGATCCCCGGGACGGAGACGAATCCGGGCGCTCAACAGCACCATATCCCCGTTAAAGGCGCTGCGCCGATACCCAAAGCCCTGTTCAGCGCCCCGGAACACCCGCTCATTCAGATCCTCGTCCAGAAAGCGGGTCTCCTCCGCCACGTCCTTCATCTCTCCCCCATAGGCGCCTGCGTTCATCACCAGCGCGCCGCCCAGGGTCCCGGGGATGCCGTAGGCAAAAACCAGGCCCGCCAGCCCGGCCTTCGCCGCCGTCGCCGCCAGGGCGGTCAGGGAAGCGCCGCAGTCCGCCTCCATCACGTCCCCTGTGATCCGGGCGGCTTCCGCCCGGGCGGTGACGACCACACAGCGATCCAGCCCCTCGTCCGGAGCCAGAACGTTGGTTCCGTTGCCCAGGATCAGGGGTTGCTCTCCCAGACTCCGAAGCAGACGGCACAGGACGGCCAGTTCTTCCCCGCTCCCCGGCAGAGCCATAAGACGGGCGGGGCCGCCGATGCGGAAGCTGGTATGCAGGCTCAGGGGTTCCTCTTCCCGAAGCTCCAGTTCCGGAAGCGCGGCCCGGATGCGGGCCGCCAGGGCGTCAGTCATTTCCCCCTCCGTTCAGCATGCTCTGGGCAAAATGTTTGTTGATCCGCTCGGTAAATTCCTGAGCGGTATTGTATCCCAATTTCTTCTGGCGGTTGTTCATGGCAGCCACCTCGATGATCACCGCCAGGTTCCTTCCGGGCTTCACCGGGATGGTCACGGTGGGGATCTTCACCCCCATGAGGGTGGTGTACTGGGTCTCCAGACCCAGGCGGTCGTAGGACATCCCATCCTGCCAGGTCTCGATGTTGATGATCAGGTCCAGTTCCTGATAGGTCTTGATGGCGCCCATGCCGAAAAGGCGCATCACGTCCACCACGCCGATGCCCCGGATCTCGATATAATGCTGGATCAGGGGAGGCGCCTGGGCAAACAGAGTGCGGTAGGAGATCTTCTTCAGCTCCACCGCGTCGTCCGCGATGAGGCGGTGGCCCCGCTTCACCAGTTCGATGGCGCACTCGCTCTTCCCTACGCCGCTCTCCCCCATGATCATGATGCCTTCGCCGTAGACCTCCATCATGGTGCCGTGGCGTGTGATCCGGGGGCCGAGATGCACGTTCAGGGTGGTGATCAGTTCCGCTTCGAAAACGGATGTATCCAGCTCCGTGGACAGCAGAGTGACCTGGTGCTTCTTCGCCATCTCCAGGCACTCGGGGTAGACCTCCATGCTGTGGCAGATGATCAGGGCGGGGATATGCCGTTTCATCAGCTCTTCGAAGATCTTCCGCCGCTCCACCGGGGGCAGGGTTTTGAGGTACATGATCTCCACCGTCCCCATCAGCTGAAGGCGTTCGTTGTCAAAATGGCTGAAAAAGCCCACCAGCTGCATACCGGGACGGTTCAGGTCAGGGGTGACCACCTTGACCTGGTCGTAATTGGGCGGCGTATACACCTTGGTCAGCCCGAATTCATCCACCAAAGTGGAGAGTTTGACGCTGTATCTCTGCTCCATTTCCTCTGCTCCTCCCGGTCCTCGGACGCAGGACCTGCCTTCTGGACAAATTCTATACAAGATATTCGGTATTTGCAAGCAAAAATTCTGTATCGGATCGATGAAAACCATTTGACAAAGGGAAAGGAATCCTCTATAATAATCGGGCTTATGCAGAAGTATGTACCGCCGCATCCCGCCGGCGAGGCTGCCGGGATGAGTTGGAGGAGCCTATGCGCCTGGATCTGAAGGAAATACTCCAAAAGGATGGGACCATCCCCTTCTCCTGCACGACGGACCTGAGCGATCTTCATTTTTCCGCCATCTCCCGTTTTCTCTCCCCGGTGACCGCCAGCGGCCGGGTGACCGCCAGCGCCGGAGTCCTGACTCTTACCGGAACGGTCTCCGCCGAGGCGCTTTGCCTCTGCGACCGCTGCGGAAGGGAGTTTACCCGGGAGTTCCGTATCCCCCTGGATCTTCCTCTGGCGGAGGATCCCCAGGATGCGGAGGATCCGGATCTCTACCCCATTGAGGAAGACGGGGTGGATCTGGATGAGATCGTCTCCACCGCCTTTGTGCTGGGACTGGAAACCAAGCTCCTCTGCAAGCCGGATTGCCGCGGCCTGTGCGACCGCTGCGGCAAGAACCTGAACGACGGTCCATGCGGCTGCACCGCTGAAACCGATCCCCGATTAGCTGTATTAGGACAGCTATTAGAACAAGAATAATACAGGAGGTGTCATAATGGCTGTTCCGAAGAGAAAGGTCTCCAAGGCCAGGAGAGATAAGCGGCGTTCCTCCGTGTGGAAGCTGGAAGCGCCCACGCTGGTGGCCTGCCCCAAGTGCGGGGCCTATCATCTGCCCCACAGGGCCTGCCGGAAGTGCGGTACCTATGACGGCAAGACGGTCCTCAAGGTCGAGGAAGCGAAGTAAGCACATTCGATCCAAAGGGCGGAGGGGGTATATGTCCCCCTCCGCTTTTTTGCTTTCGGCATCGAATCGGACCTGTTAAGGAGGCGTTCCATGCCCCAGCGCATATTCAGCGTGGACCCGGGAAGCCCCGGGGCCCGGGCCGGGATCCGGCCCGGGGATACGCTCCTCACCATCAACGGCCACA
>CAMZJG010000074.1 GCA_947307505.1 uncultured Clostridia bacterium
AGGTAAACGAACCAGTAAGGCAGGCCAACCAGACCGGCGCCGCCCACGATATTGCCCAGGGTCACGGGGATCAGGTTCTTGACGAACATGGCGCCCCAGGTGAGCTTCTCGTTGTCCACGCCGTACAGGGCCTTGCAGAACAGGCCGGCGGGGATGTAGTACATATTGGCCACGCAGTGCTCGAAGCCGCAGAGGACGAAGAGCATGATGGGCATGTACAGGCCCCAGAACTTGCCTACGACGTCCTTCGCCGCGAAGGAGATCCACACGGCGATACACACCAGGAAGTTGCAGCAGATGCCCTTCAGGAAAGCATCACCGAAGCCCATGGTCACCTTGCCGGTGGCTGCGCTCATCATGGCAGCAGCCAGGCCGCCGTCCACGCCGCCGAAGAGGTTGCCCACGTGTCCGTAGACCACCAGGAAGGCCACGATGATGGAGCCGATGAGGTTGCCGATGTACACGATGATCCAGTTGCGCAGCATCTGCACGAACTTGATATCCCCGGTGAGCACCGGGATGATGATCAGGTTATTGCCGGTGAAGAGCTCGCTGCCCGCCAAAAGGACCATGGCCAGACCGACGGGGAAGATGCACGCCCCCAGGAACTTGCCCACGGAACCGGACACGTTGACCGCAGCGGTGGTGGCGCCCACGCCCGCCAGGCCAATGAACGCGCCGGCCAGCATGCCCAGGATCAAAAGCTTCCAGAAACCATTGGTAGCTTTTCCCTTGCCGATGGCGATGTAGTTTTTTGCGACTTCTGCCGGAGAATTCATGAAACTTATCCCCTTCCAATCAAAAGATTACCCCATAATCCTAGTTTAGCCCATCGGGTTTGTCAAGCGTATTTCTTGCATTTCCGGGGAATTTCGGCTATGATGGAGCATATTCGGGCTCCGGGCCCTGCCCGGCGGAAAAGGAGGTACATCCCCTTGGATATCCAGCTCACCGATCGAAAGAAAAATGCCGTGAAGTGGACTCTGCTCATGGTGGCCCTCACCAACATGCCTTCCCTCGCCCTGTCTCCGGCGACCGAGCAGATCCGGCAGTATTTCAACGTCGCCCTGCCCACCGTGCAGACGGCCATGAGCTTCGTGAACGTCATCCAGATCTGCGTCGCCCTCATCGCCATGTACCTCATCAACCGGTCGATCATCACCAAGAAGCTGGCTGTTGTCCTGGGCCAGTCCTTTTTCGTGGCCACGGTGGTTTTCGTTCTGCTCTTCCATAAGGAATTCTGGTGCGTCTGGTGCCTCTCCGTGCTCATCGGCTGCAGCACCGGTCTCTTCGTCACCAATGCCTTCGGCATCATGTTCGACCTCTTTACGCCGGAGGAACGGCAGAAGATCGCCGGTTACCAGACCTCCTGCATCAACGGCGGCGGCATCGCCATGTCCCTGGCCGGCGGCCTGCTGGCAGGGTTCTTCTGGTACGGCGGATACCTTGTCTTCTCCATTGGCCTCATCATGGCGATCCTCTGCGCCGTGAACATCCCTGCCTACAAAACTCCGAAGGCGGTCAAGGGCGGGGAAAAGCATTCCCGGATCGACGGGCATGTGTTCCTCTATGCCGCCGGGACCCTGCTCTTCATGATGACCTATCCCGTGGTGGGGCAGAACCTGTCTACTCATCTTTCCAAGAGCTTCGAAAACTATTCCACCCTGGCGGGCATCTGTTCCTCCATCCAGATGGTAGGCGGCGTCTGCGCCGGCATCCTCTTCGGAAAGATCTCCAAAAAGCTGAAGGATGACATCATGGTCCTGGGCTGCTGTTTCCTGTTCCTGGGCTTTCTCCTGCTGAGCCTCTTCCCTGCCAGCCTGCCGGTGACCATTCTGGCTGTGTTTGCCGCCGGCTGCTCCATCAGCATGTTCCAGCCCTGGTCCACCTACGGGGTGAGCGTCTATTCCGATCCCACCAACTCCGCCATCACCAGCGTGATCATCTCCAGTATCGCCCCCAGCTCCGGAGGCTTCCTGAGCCCGGTGTTCTTCACCAATGTAACGAACGCCCTTCGGCCCGATTCCACCATCTTCCGCTACCGCTTCGCCGCCGTCTTCATCCTGGTGTTCGGCGCGATCGTGTTCCTGGTGAACCGCCTTGTGAAGCGGAAGACCGCAGAGTAATCCGGCTTTCTCAATCATTTATACCGCAAACGGCACGCCGAAGCGTGCCGTTTGTTTTCTTTGGTTTCTCACACACAGCCAGACCCGGAAGAGACTTTACCCATCAAACCCGGTCTTCCGTCTGTTCCCGAACCAGCGCCGCCATGATCTCCCGGGGGTTTTTCCCGGCGGCGCTCATGGCCATCACCTGTTCCAGGATCGGCTCCGCATGGGAAAAGAACGTCTTGAGCCCCGGGCAGAGCCAGTACTGGCCCGGCTGTCCGTCCGTGCTGACGCCGAATCGGTCCTTCAGGCAGCCCCCGTTGCAGAAACGCAGCCAGGGACAAGCCCGGCATTCCTCCGTCAGCGCGTCCCGTTTGCTCTGTCCGAAGGTGCGCTGGAACTCACTGCCGGCCATCCGGGCAAGGCTGCCTTCCCGCAGCGTGCCGAGCCGGTGCTCCGGGTCCACATAGTGATCGCAGGAGTAAACCGCCCCGTCCTCCTCGACGATGAGCACATGACCGCAGGTGGGGCTCATCCAGCACAGGCTGGCCTCGCCTCCCGCCATGATCCGGGCCATTTCGGCAAACAGCTGCACATCGAGGACGCCCAGGTCATGGGTCACCCACTCGTCGAACACCGTCTTGAGAAAACGACCGTATCCATCGGGGCTCACCGAGCCAGGGGCTGCGGCGCCTCCTTCATCTCGGATGACCACCGGGATGAACTGCACCCATCCGCACTGCGTCTCCCGAAGAGCGCGATAGACCTCCAGGGGATGTTCCTGGGAAACCGCGTTCACCGTGCACAGCAGGTCGGGTTCGATCCCGGCCTCACGCATTTTCCGGATCGCGGCGTACACCCGTTCAAAGGTCCCGCCGCCCCCCAGCTGACGCCGATTCCGGTCATGGATCGCTTCGGGACCGTCGATGCTCAGCCCCACGTCAAAACGATTCTCCTTCAGGAAGCGGCACCAGCCCTCGTTGAGGAGCAGTCCGTTTGTCTGCAGGTTGTTCCAGGCTTCCCAGCCCCGAGGCAGATACTTTTTCTCCAGCTCCAGCGCCTTTCGATAGAAATCCATACCGGCCAGCGTCGGCTCGCCGCCGTGCCAGGTGAAGGAGACCACCGGCCCCGGAGAGGCGGCGATGGTCTGGCGGATCAGCCGCTCCAGCAGGTCGAAGCTCATGCGCGTCTGTCTGACGTTGGCGGAGTACTTCCCCTTATCCAGATAATAGCAATAAGCGCAGCGCATGTTGCAGCGGGATCCCACGGGCTTGGCCATCACGGCCAGAGGCGCATCCTGCCTTTCCTTCGGCACCTCAGGTTCCCTTCAGGTGTTTGTCAAAGAACGCCAGGACCTTGTTCCAGGAATCCATGGCCTGCTCCTGGCGGTACATGGGCCTGTCATAATACCAGAAGCCGTGTCCCGCGCCGTCATACCGGTGGAACTCGTAATCCTTGCCCTTTTCCTTCAGCACGGCCTCCAGCGCATCCACTTCCTCGGGAGGCGGGAATTTATCGTCATTGCCGAAGATGCCCAGCAGCGGGCATTTGATGCCGTCCGTGAGGTCCACAGGCGCCACCGGCTGTTTCGGGGACAATCTCTCCGGTGGGCAGATTACGCTGCCGCCCCAGCAGTCCACCGCCGCGTCGATCCCGTCCAGCGTCGCCGCCGCCAGGAAGGTGTGGCGTCCGCCGGAGCACATGCCGATCACTCCCACCTTTCCGCTGGCATTCACCTGACTGCGCAGGAAGCTCAGAGAGGCTGCCACGTCCCCCATCACGTCCTTGTCGGCAACGCCGCCATCCTTGAACACCTGGGCTGATATCTCCGGCGGCGTTCCGTCGCCCAATTCCTCATAGATGTTGGGGCACAGTACGCCGTAGCCGTGAGCGGTAAACCGGCGGGCGGTCTCCCGGCACCACTCATCCCAGCCTGGCATGTGCGGGATCAGGACGATGCCCGGGAAGCTCTCCTTACCCAGCGGTCGGGAATAATAGGCGCGGATGGTCTTTCCGTCATGACCCGGCATCCCCACCGTTTCGGCGATCATGCCTTCGTATTCCTTTACTCTGAAACTGTTCCACATTCTCCCGTCACTCCTTTTCTTTTAATACTCCCTATGTCAATAAAGATACCACAAAACCCTCGGTCATGCCAGCCCGGATGAGAAAAAGAAGGCGGAAGATGCCTTCTCTTTTTTTCTCCGCTGGTGTTCGACCCTTGCGCTCCGTCCCGGCGCATGGTATTCTCTGTTTTGGTCAGGACGTACTGTCTGCATCGGCACAGGTACGATTTGAATGATCTTTAACGATTATTTCTCCTGTGACGGTCATTGAATCAACAGCAGCCATACCGCAGGATCAGAGGGCCAAAAATGAGAAAGAAATTATGCATCGGGATCGCTTATGACGTAAAGGAAGATTACGATATTTCAGCCAAAGGGTTCAAGTATTGCGATTTCAGCACCCTGTCTGAAATCAACGGGATCAAAAGGGCCCTGGAACAGCGCGGTCACACCGTTTTCCTTTTGGGAAACTACAGCAAGATCAATGCCATGCTCATGGGGAAGACCTTTCCGGAGATCGATATCGTGCTGAACACGGCGGAGGGGATCATCAGCAGGAACCGGGAGGGATGGCTGCCATCCCTGTTCGAAATAAACCACATTCCTTACACCGGTTCGGATGCGTACACGCTCAGCCTGACCCTGAACAAATGCCACACCAAAATCATGGCAAAGCATCTGGGGATCCCGACGGCTCTGTTTCGGCAGATCTGCAGTCCGGATGATCTGAAGGGTATTGCAGCGGATGTTCCGTCACCCTGGATCATCAAGCCGAACTACGAAGGGACCAGTTCCGGCGTTCGCTATGTTGAAAGCCTTCACGAACTGGAAAAGGCCGCGGACGATCTTCTGACCGAGTACCGTCAGCCGCTTCTCTGTGAGGCCTATATCCCCGGGCGCGAGTTTGTCACATCCATCCTGTACGATGAAGAAAAAGCGAAATGTATCGGAACGGTGGAGATCGTACGTAAGGACGGCAGAGATATCCACGTTTTCAGCTCGGAAGATAAACTCAGCGAAACCTGCACCAAGATCCCGGCGAATCTTCCGGCGGGGCTTCTGCACGATATGGAGCGGGATGCCCTTCTGCTGCATCGTTTTCTGGAATGCAGGGATTATTGCCGGGCAGATTTCCGCGTGAACCGGAATGGCGAATACTACCTTCTTGAAATGACCCCGCTCCCCACCCTCGATCCTGACAGCGGATTCGGGAAATGCTGCGCTTATGCCGGCCTGGACATGGGGTATGTTTACGAGGAGATCCTGTACAACGCGCTGGAGCGCGGCAGCGCATGATTTCAGAAAGGAAAAAACGACCGACATTCTTCATCAGGTTGGTGTTCATCTTCATCGAAGCCCCGGAAATACAGGCAGTTTGCGGCAAGCTGCGCGGCAATATTCGCGATTTTTGATGCAAAAGCGATATTTTGAATGTTTCTCCTTCCGGTATTGTTGATTTAACGGAGGAAAGATGCTACAATTCAAATGTTGTCTTTTTCGGAAGGAGTATGATGAATGGATCATCCATACAAGACACGTTCCGGCGGTGCTACGGTGACGGTTTTCGCCCCATATGACTGCAATAACAATTGCCCATTCTGCATCAATAAGGAAGAGTATGCCGATACCAGCGGCTTTTCTCTGGAGAAGATCTGCGAGAGCATCCGCTTGATGGAT
>CAMZJG010000075.1 GCA_947307505.1 uncultured Clostridia bacterium
GGGTGGGAGAAGCGGTCATCCGCTATCGCAGAGATCGGGAAGCCCTGCTGACTTCTCTGGATGCTCTTTCCCTGCAGGATGCGGAAGCGGTGCGGATCCCCGGCGTTTCCGCCCGGCAGACCAATGAAGAATATAAGGAGAAGATCATCTCCATGCTGCTGCGCAGGGGGATGAAGAAGCTTCTGCTGCCCGCTCCCGTCCGGGCGGTGCTGACGGTGTGGAGAGCGGTGCCCTTTATCTGGCATGGGCTCCGGGATGTGCTTCATGGACATTTCAGCGCGGAGATCATCCATGCTTCGGCCATCGGCGCCTCTCTGCTCATCGGCGATTTTCCCACGGCGGACTCCATCACCTTCCTGACCGAGCTGGGGGAACTGCTGGAGGAGTGGACGTATAAGAAATCCGTGGACGATCTGGCCCAATCCCTGTCCCTCAACGTATCCAGGGTCTGGAAGGTGGGAGAAGAGGCGGATGTGCTGACGGATATCGAAAGCATTGCCGTGGGGGACCGGATCCGGATCACCATGGGCAACGTGATCCCCCTGGACGGCATCGCCGCGGAAGGGGAGGCCATGGTCAACCAGTCTGCCCTTACCGGAGAACCCCTTTCTGTCCGGAAGATCCCCGGCCGGGCCGTATTTGCCGGGACCGTGGTGGAGGAGGGCGAACTGGTCATCGAGGTCCGGGAGGTATCCGGCGAGACGCGGTATGATCAGATCATCAAGATGATCGAAGCCTCCGAGAGCATGAATCCCGAAACCCAGAGCCAGGCCGAACGGGTGGTGACCCGCATGATCCCCTATACCTTTGCCACGGCGGTGATCACCTGGCTGCTGACCCGAAACGTGACCAAGGCCGCCTCGGTGCTCATGGTGGACTTTTCCTGCGCCATCGAGGTCGCCATGCCCGTTGCGACCCTGTCGGCCATGAGCGAGGCGAACCGCCATCAGCTTACGGTGAAGGGCGGCAAGTTCCTGGAGATCATCTCCCAGGCGGATACCATCGTTTTCGACAAGACAGGGACCCTCACCATGGCCATGCCCTGCGTGGAACAGGTGGTGGGGCTGGACGGACACGAGGAGAACGATATGCTGCGGATCGCCGCTTGTCTGGAGGAACACTTCCCCCATTCTCTGGCAAACGCCGTGGTCCGTGCCGCCCAGGAGCGGAACCTGCAGCATGAGGAGATGCACTCCAAACCGGAATATATCGTAGCCCACGGGATCGTTTCCACCATCGAGGGGAAACGGGTCGTACTGGGCAGCGACCATTTCATCTTCGATGTGGAGGGTGTGCCCCGGGCGCCTGAGCATCAGACGCTCATCCTGGAGCGGATCCCCTCCGAGAATTCCCGTTTGTTTCTGGCTATCGACGGCAGGCTTTCCGCGGTGATCGGCATCGCTGACCCCGTCAAGGAGGAAGCCGCCGGGGTGATCGCCCAGCTGAAGGAGCTGGGCATCCGCCATGTGGTGATGATGACCGGAGACAGCCGGCGGACCGCGGAGGCGGTGGCCGCAAGGGCAGGGATCACCGAGTTTTATGCGGAGGTTCTTCCGGAGGACAAGGCCAGGTATGTGGAAGAGCAGAAAGCCGCGGGCCGCCGGGTGATCATGGTGGGGGACGGGATCAACGATTCTCCCGCGCTCTCCGCCGCGGACGTGGGGATCGCCATGAAGGAAGGGGCGGATATCGCCCAGGAGATTGCAGACGTGACCCTCTCCGGGGACGCGCTGGCTCAGCTGGTGATCCTGAAGAAGATCAGCGACCGGCTTATGCCCCGTATGCACAGCACCGCCCGGATCGGCATCGGCTTCAACGGAGCCATCCTGCTGGCGGGCCTGCTGGGGCTTGTCATGCCCGGGGCTGCCGCCTTCCTGCACAATGCCTCCACCATCGGTCTCAGCCTGTACAATATGACTCCGCTCCTGGAGGAGCATGAGATCTGAACCCTGTTCATAGAAGCAGCAAGGTCCTGCGTATCTGCGCAGGGCCTTGTTATTTGCCGTATTCTCTGGTATACTGCGAAAACCATGAAAAAGGAGGGAGATTCTATGGATACGATCTGGTCCCGGTACGTCCAGGGCTGTATGACCCTGTATTCCTCCCGCCGACTGCGGTTTCACGATCGCTTCCGGGAAAAGTATGCCGAGCTGTTGGATCTGGAGGACCGTTCCCTGCGCATCCTGGAGATCGGCTGCGGTCCCGGCGCTCTGGCCGGCGCCCTGCACCGGTGGTATCCGAAGGCGGAGATCCTCGGGCTGGACCGGGACAGGGAATTCATCCGCTTTGCCCGGGAGCATGAGCCCGGCGTCCTGTTTCAGGAGGGAGATGCCGCCGCGCTGCCCTTCCCGGCGGATCAGTTTGACGTCACGATCTCCAATACGGTCCAGGAGCATGTGGAGCCCTCCGCATTCTTTGGAGAGCAGCTGCGGGTGCTGAAGCCGGGCGGAGCCTGTCTGGTGCTTTCTTCCAGGCGGGGTCTGCACGCAGCGGCGCCCTGCCTGGAATGGAACGAGGCGGAGCAGCGGTTCTGGGAAAAGACCGCGGAGCTGGATGACTCCATGGAGAAGTACGGCATCTGCCGGTATCCCATGACCGAGGCGGAACTGCCCGCGGCCATGGAGAAATACGGCTTTCGGGATGTGCGTACCGGCTATGTGACAGCGGACCTGACGCCGGATGATCCCTCCGTTTCCCCGGAGCTGGCTCGGGAGATGATCCTTTCGGGGAAGTATAACGACCTGGAGGCGCTGGATTCCGCAGTCCTCACCCTGGACGGGCGGATCGATCCGGAAGAGGCGAAGCAGGTGCGTCGGCGGATCGAGGAGAAGTATGCGCTGCGCCTGGAGCAGTATGCCCGGGGCGAGAAGCAATGGGATACCTCCGTCTCGGTGATCATGGCGGTCCGGGGCGTGAAGTGAGAAGGACCTCTCATTTCGGCATCCGAAGACAGAGTCATACTTGCGATTTTTCCCGGAACTTGGTAGAATAAGAAAAAGACGAAAAGGAGGAGATGGAATGGCGGAAGAATACGTACTGCCCCAGCCGGAAACCCTGTCCATCGACCTCCACGATGCGGATAAGCTCATTTCAGCCGGCAGCGGTGACGCTGCCTTGCTTTATCTCTATGTCCTCCGGCGGAACGGACGCCTGGATGCGGAAAAAGCCCGGGAGGAACTGCACATGGGGGATCGGCTGGATGCCGCCCTGAGTACGCTGCAAAGGCTGGGACTCGTCCGGCTGCCCGGCGGATATGCCGCGATCCGCGCCCAGGAACAGCAGAAGCAGGCCCCGGGCAGCTCGCCGGAGCTTCCCGCCTACACGGTGTCGGATGTGCAGCGGGCAGCGGAGAATACGGAGGGGTTCCGCAGACTGCTGGATGAAACGGCGAAGCGTTTGGGGAGACTCCTGTCCGGCAACGATATGATGGTCCTGTTCGGGCTTTACGATTTTCTCGGCCTCCCGCCGGAAGTGATCCTGGTGATCATCAACTGGTGCACCCAGGAACTGGAACGGCGCTATGGCCCGGGGAAACGGCCTACTCTGCGGCAGATCGAGAAGGAAGCCTATATCTGGCAGGAGAGGGGCATCCTCACTCTGGAACTGGCGGAGAGGCACGTACAGGAACTGATGGACCGGCGAAAAGAGAGCAGCAGGATTCAGCGGATCCTGGGCATCCGGGACCGGATGCTCTCACCGACGGAGGAAAAGTATATCCGATCCTGGATAGAGATGGGCTTTTCCCCGGAAGCCGTGGAGGAGGCCTTTGACCGGACCATCCTGAAGAAGAAGGAACTGGTCTGGCCGTATATGAACCGTATCCTGGAGAACTGGCATAAGCGGGAACTCCATGAACCGGAGGCGATCCTGAAGGCCGATCCCCGGGAACGGGGTTCCGCCCGGAGAGAAAAGGCGGGGGAGGCCGCATCCTGCGGTCCGGCTGCGGAAGAGTACCGGCGCATGCAGCGCTATTTGGAGAAGATGAACGGAGGCGGCGGCAATGGCGCTTGACGGAAGACTCCTTCGCCGGGCCATGGACCGGCTGGAGGAAGATCGGCGCAGACGGGAGACCCATACGGCGGAGCTGCGTCAGCGGCTCTATGGCCTGGACCCTGAGCTGGCGGAGCTGGATTCCCGGATCCAGGGCGCCGCAGCCGAGGCGATGGATCTGGCCCTGCGCCGGGGAGAAGACCCGGTGGCGGCAATGGAAAAGCTGCAGGAGCAAAGCCTGCAGCTGCAGAAGGAGAGGGCCAAGCGTATTGTCGGGCTGGGCTACCCGGAGCACTGCATCGACGATCTTCCCGCCTGCGAGCGCTGCGGGGATCGGGGCTATGTGGGGCTGGAGCCCTGCGAATGTCTGCTCCGCCTGTACCGGGAAGAACAGCGCCGGGAACTCTCCAAGCTGCTGGATCTGAACGGGGAGAGATTCTCCTCCTTCCAGCTGAAATACTACGACGATCAGAAGGATCCGGATACCGGGATCAGCCCCAGACAGCATATGGAGCTGGTGCTCCTTGCCTGCCGCCGGTATGCGGAGACCTTTGACGGGAAAGGCTCGAATCTTTTCCTCAGCGGCGGTCCGGGCCTGGGAAAGACCTTCCTTTCCGCCTGCATCGCGTCAGTGGTGTCGGAGCGGGGCTGGTCGGTGGTCTATGAAACGGCGGTCAACCTGTGTTCCCGTTATGAAGCTGTCCGGTTTGCCCAGCGGGGAGATCCGGAGGAAGCGGAACAGGATATCCGGCGGTATCTCCAATGCGACCTGCTGATCCTGGATGATCTGGGCATGGAGAGGGACAACGGGTTCACCGTGAGCGTGATCTATGAGGTGATCAATGCCCGCCTGCGCAGCGGAAAGAGCACCGTCATCTCCTCCAATCTGTCCGCAGAGGAGATCTCCTCCCGGTATAATCCCCAGGTCGCCTCCCGGCTGGCCGGGGAATATGAGAACCTGAAATTCTACGGCAGAGACATCCGAAAACTGAAAAAAGAGGAATAAAGAGATCAAAAGGCGCGGCCGAACAGGGCCGCGCCTTTGTCGATCTTATTCCGTTCCCACCGGGCGGAACCGGATGTTTTCCGTGAAATAGTCGTATACGTTCTGCACCCGCAGCCGGAGGGATTCGTCATACAGCACATCCGGATTGGCCTGCAGCCACCGCTTCGTGTGCGCCTCCAGATCAGTGTAGATGAGCTCGTGGATCTCATAGCAGACGTATTCGTCGTTTTCCCAAACCAGGCAATCCTCCAGCTCCCGGAAGGAGAGGATGCGCCCGTACAGAAAGACGAGGGCCTCCTCTGCTGCTGCCGACTTCTCATACAGGAAATAGTATAGGATCGGCAGCTCCCGGAACGCGTCGGGGTGGTCCCGCAGGGGAAGCATGACCGACAGGACCTGGGCGTTTTCCCCCTCTCCGGCCAAGAGCCGGAAATCCCAATCCACCGGTTGGACATGCAGACCGGTCAGCACCCGCTGGGGTTCGGCGGTAAAGGCGGGATCAAAAACCGCGTCCTCCTCCGGGTCCTCCGGAACCAGGGCGGGGGAGACGGAGACGACCGTTCTGCCATCCATGCCAGCCAGCAGCTCCCGGACCTGCCGGCCATACTCTGCGTTTCTCTCTCCCCGCAGCTCCGGCCCGCCGTCCCCCGCAAAATACCAGCCCAGGGACTCCTCCGGCTCCCGGATACCGCCAGAAGCTTCATCCGCCGGAGGAGTCCGGTCGTCAACCCGTTCGGATTCCGCATCGGACCGGGAAGCGGGGAGAGAAGGCCGGGAGAAGTTCACCGAGCAGGTCCAATCCTGCCCGAACAGAAAGTCTCTGTTTGT
>CAMZJG010000076.1 GCA_947307505.1 uncultured Clostridia bacterium
AGGGGACGCTTGCCGCTCTTTTTCAGCCAGGCGGCCAGCTTGGCGCCGTTGGTGGTTTTGCCGGCGCCCTGGAGACCCACCAGCATGAGGATGGTGGGGGGCTTGGGGGAGATGTTGATCTTGGCGTTTTCCTTGCCCATGGTCTCCGTGAGTTCTTCGTTCACGATCTTGATGACCATCTGGGCGGGGGTGAGACTGGCCAGAACGTCCTGCCCCAGGGCGCGCTGGCTGACCCGGGCGATAAAGTCCTTGACGACCTTATAGCTGACGTCCGCCTCCAGCAGGGCCATGCGCACGTCCCGCATGGCTTCCTTGATATCCGCCTCCGTCAGACGGCCCTTGCTCCGGAGCCGCTTGAAGGTGGCGGAGAGTTTTTCCGATAAGCTCTCAAATGCCATAGCTCTAACCCGTTTACAGCTTCATTTCCTGCAGCGTTTCCCGGAGCTTCCGGCAGCAGGCTTCCAGCTCCCGTTCCCGAGGCTGACCGGCGCTCAGCTCCAGGAGCTCCACCGCCAGCCTTTCCGCTTCTCCGATCTGCCCCAGCAGCGCCGTATGCCGCGCGGCGAGGCCGGTCTTCCGTTCCACGTCCAGCAGCGTATTCTCCGCCCGGACCAGGATATCCCGGACCCCCTGGCGGCTGATGCCCTCGTTTTCCCCGATCTCCCCCAGGGAGAGATTATCGTTGTAATAGAGGTCGATATACTGCCGCTGCTTCTCTGTCAGCAGTTCCCCGTAAAAATCGTTCAGCAGGGAGATATAGACGTTCTTATCCACAGGCACCTCAAGTGTAAAGCAAAAATCCCTTACAGGGGGTGATTCTACCGGAAACCCATGCCCTTGTCAAGTGGGAATTTGCCTTTTTCCCGGAATACTTCCATCCGGCAGGTGGAAAACTGGAAGCATGATGGAGAAAAAACGCTTGGATACGATGGAGCCCGGCGCTCTGCAGGCGCTGGGAAGACAGTGGGGAAAAGCTGCGGCCGTCTCCGGCAGGGGAACGAGCAATCGAGCCCTGCGGGAGCTGGCCGGGCTGGAAAAGACCCTGGAAAAGCGCAGGGAGGAGTATACGGAGGAGATGGCCCCTGCGGCGGAATGGCTCCTGGATAACTTCTATCTGGTGCGCCGGGATCTGGGGCGGATCCGGGAGGCGCTGCGCCGGAAGCGGCGGCTGCCCCGGCTTTCCGGGGGCGGACTGCGGGTCCTGGCTTTGACGGACGCCTTCACGGAGGCCTGCGGAGGCCGGGCGGAGGCTTCGATGCTTCGGGCTTTTCTCCGGGGAGCCGGGGAAGAGACGGATCTGGAGGAGGCGGAGCTGGGGCTGCTGGAAAGCGCCCTGCGCATGAGCCTGCTGAAGCGGCTGGCCCGCTCCCCCGAGTCGGCGGAGGCGGTGTTCACCGGCATCCGTGTTCTGGATGCCATGGAGTTTTCCGCCCTGCTGGAGGAGGTCAGTCCGGTGGAGGCCATCCTGACCCGGGACCCGGCGGACGTCTATCCCCGGATGGATTCGGAAAGCCGGGGGGCATACCGGCGACGGGTGAGCCGTCTGGCCCGGCGGGCGGGCATGACCGAGACCGCCGCCGCGAAGCGCGCCCTGCTCCTGGCAGAGGCGGGAAAAGATCATGTGGGGCGGTATCTCTTTTCTCTGCCGCTGGGGGAAAAGCCCGGAAGAAAGAGATACGCCCTGTACTTCGCCGCCTGCCTGCTCCCGGCGGCGGTCCTCACCGGCCTGAGTCTGGCGGCCTTTCGGAATTCTGCCGGGCTCCTTGCTCTGCTGCCTCTGCTGGAAGGGAGCAGATACCTGGCGGATTGGCTGGCAGGCCGCCTTTGCCGCCCGGTCCGGCTGCCCAGGCTGGATTATTCCCGGGGCATCCCGCCGGAGAGCCGAACCCTGGGGGTGAGCGTTCTGCTTCTCCGTTCCCCGGAGGAGGCGCGGGAGGCGGCAGCCAGGTTGGAACGCTTCCGCCTGGCCAACCGGGACGCGGGGGAGAATCTGCTCCTGGGAATCCTGGCAGACCTGCGGGAAGGCCCGCGGGAGAGGGAGGAAGGGGACGGCCCCATCCTGGAGGCCGCGGCGGAAGAGATCGGAAGGCTGAACGAAAAGTACGGCGGAGGCTTCTGCCTCCTGTGCCGGGACCGGAGCTGGAGCTGCCGGGACCGGGTCTGGCGGGGCTGGGAACGGAAACGGGGAGCCATCATGGATCTGCTGGACCTCCTGGAGGGAGGGGAGAGCCGGGTGCGCCTGGCAGCGGGAGACCCGGACTGCCTCCGGGATGCGGTATTCCTCCTGGTGCTGGACTCAGATACGGGCCTGCCCCCCGGTACGGCGGCGGCTATGGCGGCCATCCTGGCTCATCCCCTGCAGCGGGCGGCGGTGGACCGGGAGACCGGCCGGGTGAAGGAGGGATACGGGATCCTTCAGCCCCGGGTATCCGTATCCCTCCGGGATGCGGATCGTTCGGATTTCGCCCGGGTCTTCGCCGGACGGGGCGGGCTGGACCCCTACGGGGGCCCCAGCGGCGAGCCGGGGATGGACCTGTTCGGGGAGGGCAGCTATACAGGCAAAGGCCTCATGGACATCCGGGCGGCCCGCCTCTGCCTCCGGGGGCGATTCCCGGCGGAACGGCTCCTTTCCCACGACCTGGTGGAGGGGGCCTGGCTGGGCTGCGCCTATGCCGGGGATCTGGAGCTCAGCGACGGCTTTCCCGGCAGCATCCTCAGCTATTATGAGCGGCAGCACCGGTGGATCCGGGGAGACTGGCAGACCATACCCTGGCTCCTGCCCCGGGTGAGGAACGAAGCGGGGGACCGGGAGCCCAATCCCATCAGCCCTTTGAGCAAATGGAAGATCCTGGAGAACCTGCGCCGGAGCCTGCTGCCCCCGGCGGTGTTCCTGTCTGTTTATTTGTACGGCGTCCTGGGCACGCCTGCTCTGGCGGCTGCTGCGGCGGCAGGGATCGCGGCCCTGGTCCTGAAGGTGGCCCTGGGTTCCCTGGGACCTCTGAGGGGCGGAAGACGCTGCCGGGGCGGGACCCTGGCCGCGCCGGTATCGGAGCTGCTTCAGCTCCTGCTGCTGCTTTTGTTTCTGCCCTACAGCGCCTGGGTGCATATCTCCGCCGTCTGCACCGCCCTGTGGCGGATGCTGATCTCCCGGCGGAAGCTGCTGCAGTGGGTGACAGCGGCGGAAAGCGGGGAAAGAAAGGACAGTCTGCGCAAATATCTGCGGCGGATGTTTCCCTGTACCGCCGCAGGTCTCCTGGGTTTGCTGAGCGGGGATCCCATCCTGTCAGCCCTGTGCGTCCTCTGGCTCCTGGCCCCCTTTCTGGGCTGGGCCGTGAGCCGGGAACGCAGCGGCCGGGCTCGTCCCGGGGAGGAGGAAAGGGTCTTCCTGCTCCATACCGCCGGGGATATCTGGCGGTATTTTCAGCGCCTGGTGACAGAGGAACGGCACTGGCTTCCCCCGGACAACCTGCAGGAGACCCCGGAGGAGGAGATCGCGGAGCGCACCAGTCCCACCAATATCGGCCTGGCCCTGCTCAGTGCCGTGGCTGCCTGGGATCTGGGCCTCACGGACCGGGGATCCGCTTTTGCCCTGGTCGCCCATATGCTGGATACCCTGGAGACCCTGCCTCGATTCCGGGGACACCTGTATAACTGGTACGATATCCGGAGCCTCGCGCCTCTGGAGCCGCCCTACGTCTCCACCGTGGACAGCGGGAACCTGCTGGCCTGCCTGATCACCCTGGCCGGGGCGGCGGAGGAGGCGGGAGAGCCTGTCCTGGCGGAGAAGGCGAGGACCCTGGCCGGAGAGATGCCCCTGGATTTCCTCTACGACCGGGAGCGGAAGCTCCTGCATATCGGCTGGGATCCCCGGGGAAACCGGCCTTCCGGGGGCTGGTACGATCTTCTGGCCAGCGAGGCCAGGATCACCAGTTATATCGCCGTAGCCCGGGGAGAGGCGGAGCTGAAGCACTGGCGGCGCCTCGGACGGGTCATGACCGGCAGGCGGGGCCGCTACGGCCTTGCCTCCTGGACCGGCACCATGTTCGAGTACTTCATGCCGGAACTCTTCCTGCCGGCCTGGCCCGGCTCCCTGCTCTGGGAGAGCGGACGTTTCTGTGCCGAGATGCAGCGCAGGGCGACGGTCCGGGGAGTCTGGGGCAGGTCTGAGTGCGCCTGCGCCCGCATGGACGCGGGGATGCATTATGTCTACCAAGCCCAGGGCGTCCAGGCCCTGGCCCTGAAACGGGGGATGGACCGGGAGCAGGTGATCGCCCCCTACGCCTCCTTCCTGGCTCTGAGGCGGATCCCCGGGGCCGCGGTCAAAAACCTCCGGCGGCTCCGGGCCCTGGGGGCGGAGGGGATCTGCGGTTTTTATGAGGCGGTGGACTTCACCCCGGAGGGGGGAGAAACGGTGCGGGTGGTACGTTCTTTTATGGTCCACCATCTGGCCATGAGCCTGCTGGCTGCGGACAACGCCCTGGAGGATGAGTGCATGATCCGCCGTTTCCTCCGGGACCCGGAGATGGACGCCTATACGGTGCTGCTCCAGGAGCGGAGTCCCGCCTGGGACCGGGTGCGTCCCATCCGGGAATACCGGGGCGACGAGAAGCCGGAGCGCCGGGCCCTGGAGGGCTGGAGCCTGTGCCGGGAGGGCTTCGATCTGGTCCGGCCTGCCGTACTCCCCCTGTCCAACGGCCGGTATCATCTGCTCATGACGGAACTGGGGAGCTCCCGCTCCCTGTGGGAAGGCCGCCTTCTGGCGGCATCGGACCTCCGTCGCTTCGGCGAGAGGCAGGGGCCTCTGCTCTTTGCCTCCGCGGGAGGCCGCTTTTTCTCCCTTCAGCCCGCACCGGAGTACGACGGGGAGACGGAGTACCGCTGGGAGTACGACGGCAGCCGCTTTATCCAGTTTTCCGCCCGGGAAGGCTGGCAGTTCCGGGTGGAGACCCGGGTGCCCGGCAGCGGCTCCGGGGAGCTGCGGAAGGTCACGGTGAAGAATCGTACGGGGGAACGGCAGGAGCTTATCCTGGCCCTGTATTTCGAGCCTGCCCTGTGTCCTCCCGAGGCCTGGGCGGCCCACCCTGCCTTTGCCCGCCTGGCCCTGGAGAGCCGGTTGGGGGAGGGTTGCCTTCTGGTGCGCCGGAGACCCGGCGGCCGGGAGCCGGAATGCGCCTGTGCGGCGGCCTGCTCCGAAGCCTGTGAATGGGAGACGGACCGGGACGCTCTGTTCGGGCGGGGCGGGATCCGTGCCATGCCCGCCGCCCTGCTCCGGCGGGGGTGCCGGATCAGAGCCTCCCAGGATCCCTGCGTGCTGGCCAGGCTTCGCCTGGATCTGCGGCCGGGGGAAAACCGGCAGGTGACCTTTGCCCTGGCCATGGGGCGTAACGAAGGAGAGGCAGCGGCGGCGGTCCGGGAACTGCGCCGGCCCTTCGGGGAAAACGGCCTTTTCCCCCGCTGCGTCAGAGCCTTCGGACTGGCTGGAAGGGAGCTGGAGCGGGCCCTTGCCCTGGCCACGCCCCTGTTTTTCACCACCCCTGAGGTGCGGCGGCTGAGGGAGACGTATGGGGAATGGGATCGGGGGCCGGACGGCCTCTGGCAATACGGGATCTCCGGGGATCTCCCCGTTGCGGCGCCGGGGCCGGAGGGGGCTGAGCGGATGCTGCGCAGCTGGGCTCTCCTTCGGAGCCTGGGGGTCTCCTTCGACCTGGCCCTGCCGGTGGAGGATGAGGGGATCTACGGCA
>CAMZJG010000077.1 GCA_947307505.1 uncultured Clostridia bacterium
TGTACGGTTTCTTGAAAATAACCGATGTACAGATCAGCGGCAATATGGTATACTCGAATGAAGAAGTTTTGTCTGCTTCCGGTCTGCGCAAGGGAACGCCCCTCCTGCTGACCAGAATGGGAGCGGTGAAGCGGGTCGTGGAATCCCAGCTTCCGGCTGTGGAAAAGGCGGAAGTGCGCATTCGGCTCCCCGGTACCGTGGTCATCCGCATCCGGGAGGGCACGGCTGTGGCCTCCCTCCAGATGCGGGACGGCCGGAATCTCCTGCTGAGCGCCAAGGGCAAGGTGGTTGGGGAGACAGATGACCCCTCGGCCTATATCCGGCTGATCGGGATCACTCCGCTGGAGGGGGATGTCGGTCGGCTTCTGAAGCTGGATACCGCGGACACCGCCAAGCTGGAATGCCTTTCAGAATTGTTGACTCTTTTGGAAGAACACGGTAGAATAGGAGAAGTAAGGGAGCTGGATGTGGCCAACCTCACCACTATCCGTATGAATTATGCAGACCGCTTCCAGGTCCGCCTGGGCGGCGCCGATCGGTTGGCAGAGAAGCTGGATTTCCTGGAGCAGATCCTGGAAGAACTCTCCTATGGGGAGACCGGGACCATCGATCTCACCCGGGAGACGGAGGGGCACTACATCCCGCGGTAGCAGACAGAAACACGGTTAAGAGCGCAAGAGAGAAGGATGATGAAGAGATGTCTGATGTGGTGAACATGAAAGTCGTCGGCGTCGGCGGCGCGGGAAACAATGTGGTGAGCCGGATGCGCTCTTCCGGGCTGGACGGCGTCACCTATGTGAACATCAACACCGATCGGCCCACCCTGGTGGCTTCCGCCGCCGATGAACGGGTGCAGATCGGCGAAAAGCTCACCCATGGCCAGGGAGCCGGTTCCAAGCCGGAAGTCGGCCGTATGGCGGCGGAAGAGGATCGCAACAATATCCTGCGGGTGTTTGAGAATACGGACGCCGTCTTCCTCACCGCGGGCATGGGCGGAGGCACAGGTACCGGCGCGATCCCCGTGGTGGCGGATGCCGCCCGGGAGCAGGGCGTGCTGACCATCGCCGTCGTCTCCACCCCCTTCAAGTGGGAAGGTCCCCGGAAGATGCGTACCGCTCTGGCCGGGATCGAAGCCCTGCGCGAGAAAGTGGATACCCTCTTTGTCATCCCCAATGAGAATATCCGGAAGGTTACGGATCAGAACGTCACCTTTGCCAATGCCTTTTCCGTTTCCGATGAAGTTTTGAACCGGGCGGTGGGCGGCATTGCCGACCTGCTGCGGAGCACCGGCTTCATCAATCTGGACTTTGCCGACCTGAAAGCCATCCTCAGGCAGTCCGGTCTGGCCCACCTGGGTATCAGCGAAGCCAGCGGCAAGGGCAAGGTGGACGAGGCGGCAGCTGCGGCCATCCACAGCGACCTGACGGAAACCAGCGTCAACGGCGCCCGCCGGGTCATCGTAAACATGACGGTTTCTCAGGACCTGGCCATGGAGGACGTGACCACCCTGATGGAAAAGATCCAGGAGGCAGCGCATCCGGATGCCAACATTATCTTCGGCCTGGGTTATGACGAGACCCTGGTGGACGCCCTGCGCCTCATCGTGATCGCAACGGATTTCGCCGGGGAAGACGGCGCCGAGGGGAAGAAAGCCGATGCGTCGAATGATGCGGCTGCAGCGGCGGTGGAGAAGCAGCGGAGCGGAGCTCAGGGCGGAGAAAAGAGTGTCGAAGACGAAGAATGGGACACCTGGCTGAAGGATCTTTTCGGGAAGCAGTAAGCGTCTGAACTCAAGTAGGGGAGGATGTGCCATGGATATCGTCTTCACTGAGCGTTCCGAACTGGTGGACTGCGGAAAGCTGTACACCTTTGAGATCGCCATGAAGCCCATTCCGGATGAAAGAAAACGGACCATCCGCGTCTGGCTGCCGGAGATCTATGACGGCGCAAGACGGTTTCCCGTATTGTACATGCATGACGGGCAGTACGTGTTTCCGGAAAACGGCCCCATGCAGGGCATGGGCTCCTGGCAGTTTGCCAGGAAGATCAGCGAACTGGAGCCGGAACTCCAGTGCATCGTCGTTGCCATCGACACCTCAAACGACCGGGGCAGCGAGCTGCTGCCGCCCTATAAGCGGAATCCTGCCCACCGGATTCCCCGGGACCCCGGAACGCCGGACTATGTTGCCCTGGGCCATCTGTATGCAGACTTCGTGCGGGATACCCTGAAGCCGGTGATCGACGAGCATTTTCTGACCCTGCCGGACGCGGCCCATACCGGCGTCGGCGGCTCCTCCATGGGCGGCCTTCAGTCCTACTATATGACCATGAAGGACCCGGATGTATTCGGCCGGTCTCTGGATCTCTCCGCGGGACTGGATATTTTGGACGAAAGCTGTCTGGAGATGATCGACAACTACGATCCCAAGCGGCTGGAGAATGCCCGTTTTTACTTCTACAGCGGAGACCAGGGGATGGATGTGACCATCATGAAGGCCACCATCACCGTTTACCTTCGGATGAAGGAAAAACTCAATTTGTCGAACCGGCAGATCTGCATGATCATCGACAGCCGGGAATCCCACTGGGGTACCTCCTGGGGCAAATACCTGCAGAGCGGTCTGCGGTATCTGTTCAGCGAGGACAACAGCGTAGAGTCGCCTCCCAGATTCACCCAGGATCTTCCCAGGGATAAGGAGCATTCCAGCTGATTACAGGAAAACGGAGAACGGGACTGACCGGAAATGCGTCAGTCCCGTGTGTTTATTATGGAAGAGAAAGCCTTTGAGGGGCAACCGGAGGAAAGTTTACAAATGGATGGAAAACTGTTTGCCCAGGCGATGATCAAATTCGTATTCGGCGTGTTGCTGGTTGGCGCGCTGTTGTTCCTGCCCGCAGGGACGTTTGCGTACCCGCAGGGGTGGCTCTTCCTGGGGATCCTGTTCATCCCCATGTTCTTTGCCGGGCTGGTCATGATGCGGAAAAATCCCGATCTGCTGCGGAAACGGCTGAATGCGAAAGAAGAGCAGGGGGATCAGAAAACGGTGATCCTTCTCAGCGGACTGATGTTCCTGGCCGCTTTTGCGGCTGCCGGATTGTGCTTCCGCTTCGGCCGGTTTCTTCTGCCCGCCTGGGTCTCCCTGGCTGCGGCAGCTGTTTTTCTGCTGGCCTATGCCCTGTACGGGGAGGTCCTGCGGGAGAATGAATACCTTTCCCGGACGATCGGGGTGCAGGAGGGACAAAGGGTGATCGACACCGGACTGTACGGCGTCGTCCGTCATCCCATGTATATGAGCACGCTCCTGCTGTTTCTGGTCATGCCGCTGGTGCTGGGTTCCGCCGTCTCCTTTGTGATCATGCTTTTGTATATCCCCCTTATCGGGAAGAGGATACGCGGAGAGGAGCGGGTCCTGGAGGCCGAACTGGATGGATACAGGGAATACAGGCAGCGGGTAAAATACAAAGTGATCCCGTATATCTGGTAAAACAGGGAAAAGGGCCGGCTGATCCAAAGCGATCAGCCGGCCTCTTTGCACTTCGTCAATCATTGACAATGGGGCTGTAATACCAGCCGGTATTTACTGCGTTTTCATAGAAGCGAAGGGCGTCGTCCGCCATGTCCTCCACGATGGGGATGACATGGGAAACGCCGGAGTGGATGATCAGCTTGCAGTTGGGCAGGCACTTGGCGGTGCGGATCATCAGATCAGGCCGGGAAATGGGATCCTCCATGCCGCCGATGATGAGTACCGGAGTCTTGATGGTCTTCAGGGCTTCCAAAACGTTCGCCTCCGTATGCAGGGCGGCCAGAGGACGGCCGAAGTCGATGGCCTTGGTCTCCGGCGCATCGTAGATCGCCTCGTAATCCGGCTGTGCGCGCTTCGCCCGGTTCTCCTCCGCTTCAATGGCATACCGCTCCCGGATCCGGGGATCCGCCGATTCGGTCCGCATCACCGGCAGCTTCAGCTTGCCGGACATGGTCAGGCTGCGGATGGACTGCTTCCCTTCGTCCAGGTTATGGGGACCC
Organism: uncultured Clostridia bacterium; assembly: GCA_947307505.1. The sequence continues at coordinate 4,028 of CAMZJG010000077.1, forward strand.
GGGACCACGGCAAAGAAGCAGATGACCCGCTCCGGATGCCGCAGGACCACATGCCAGCCGGTGCCAGCCCCGTGGGAAGCGCCGGAATAGGCAAATTTGTCGATGCCCATCTTGTCCGCAAAGGCGATCACGTCGTCCGCGAAACGGTCGTACCAGTGCTCTCCGTAATCCTCCCGCACATGGGTGGACTGTCCGAAGCCCCGGTTGGTGAGCAGAAAAACATGAAACCCACGCTTCGCCAGTTCCCGCTCCAGGCTGAAACGGCTGTGATCCACCTGGGTGCAGAGCAGATAGCGGTCGCCCTCGCCCCACTCCTCGTAATGGATCTTGATGCCTGCTTCCACTTCCATCAACGGCATGATGCAGACCTCCTCTGTGTGATGATGGATCCTTTCCGCTGCCGGCCGGTCATCCCAGTCGCAGCCAGACACGCATTTCACCGGGGCTGCGGTTCGCCCAGGCATAGTAGGGGATCAGCCGAATGCGGATCCTTTCCCGGTCCGGCCCACTCCAGGGGCGGTACAGAGCGCTGCCGCCGCCGGACCAGTCCCGGTCCCGCCAACCGGAAACGGTCACCGCCTTCCCGTTTCCCGGGACTTCGGTGTGATAATCCCACTCAGGTTCGACGGAGGGATCCAGACTGAGCCTGTGCAGCCCGGCGCCGTTATCCGCCTCCTCCGCACAGTACACCAGCGGTCCGCAGACCACGGCGGCCTTTCCCGCATCCTCCGGTACCATGGGGGAGGCTGCGAACAGACGGGGACAAAGCTCCAGCTCCCACTCGATCCGATCCCCCTCCGCCCAGGTCCGGTCCAGGATCAGATACCCCTTTTCCGAATGAAACGCCACTTTCTCTCCGTTCACGAGCAGAGAAAAGCGGGGAGACCAGGCGGGGAGCCGCAGGGCCAGCTCCGCCCGCACAGGCGTGTCGGCATGCAGGGAATAGCGGATCCTTCCGTCCCACGGGTAGTTCGTACGGCAATCCAAGCGGAGCGTTCCACCCGGAAGCCGGAACTCCGCTTCGCCGGAGAGGTACAGGTGGATATATACCCGGCTGCCGGAAACGGAATACAGGTAGTCCTCCAGGGACATCAGCAGCCGGACCAGGTTTGGCGGGCAGCAGGCGCAGCCGAACCAGGGCTGCCGCCGAAACTGCACATGCCGTTTGGCATTGTCCCTGCAGCAGGCTTCCGGAAGCACTTCCAGGGGATTCACATAGAAAAAGCGCTGACCGTCCAGCTGCATCCCGCTGAGGACGCAGTTGTACAAGGCCCGCTCCATCACGTCCGCATATTTCCCATCCGGTTCCATCAGGAGCATCCGCCGGGCAAACAACACCAGCCCGATGGCGGCGCAGGTCTCCGCGTACGCCGTATCGTTGGGCAGGTCGTAGTCATAAGTGAAGGCCTCTCCGTACGAGGAGGATCCGATGCCGCCGGTGATGTACATGCGCCTTTCCGTTACGCTTTTCCAAAGCCGTAGGCAGGCGGCACGGAGAGCGGGATCCCCGGTGAGCCGGGCCAGGTCCGCCATGGCGCTGTACAGATACATGGCGCGGACCGCGTGTCCCTCCGCTTCCTGCTGTTCCACTACGGGCTTGTCCGCCTGACAGTAGGCGTAACCCAGCGGCCCGTCCGCAAAGTAGTATCGTCCGTTGCCGTTCAGCCGTTCTTCCTCCCGGAAATACAAGGGCTCCCTGCCCC
>CAMZJG010000078.1 GCA_947307505.1 uncultured Clostridia bacterium
GTGCGCTTGCGGATCTCCCGGCCCGACTGCTGGTTCATCTCCATGCAGCGGATGCGCAGCATCCCCAGAAGCTCCAGCACTTCCTCGTCCGTGATGCGTCCGGCGTCCATATCCGCCCGGTAGAAGGGGTACATATACTGGTCGAAGCGGCCGATGGTGGGAGTGGGAGAGGGGTTCACCATCATGAACATGAACCAGAAGCACTGCAGGGCTTCCCGGAAGGTGCGGGCGGACAGGGCGGGGACTCGGGCGCAGATCTCCGAGATCTCCAGCAACTCCTGTTTCCGCCGGGGATCCGTTTCTTTTTCTGCCGTCTCCTTCGCCAGAGCGGAGAAGCGCTTCCCGTAATTCACCAGGCCCTGGAGGGACAGCTTCATGGCCTGGAGGGTGATGCCCCGTTCGAAGCTGCGCTTGTCGAAATACCGGTTGTTCCGGATCTCCTCGTCGCATTCGGCGATCATGGCCTCCAGTCCCTTGTTCAGGGCTTGGGCAAAGTCGATGCACAGGAGGGTCCAGCCCGGGCCGTTTCCCAGACCGGAGCAGGCGGCGCCTCCTCCCACGCGGTTGCCCAGGGTCTTGTTCTTCTTCCAGGGGGCCAGCATCATGCCGCTGCGGGCGAAGATATCCAAGCGCTCGTTCTCCGCAATGATCAGGTTGGCTCCCTGGTACATGCCGAAGGGATGGAACTGTTCGTTGATGCGGAGCATCTCCTCCTGATCCTCCGGGGAGAAGTCGAAGCCGTCCTCCCGCAGATACTCGCACTCCTCTTTGCTCCATTTCCCAAGGCCGGCCTCGATCTCAAGGCCCCAGGGCTTGCTGGCCGGGTTGCCTACAAAGAGCTCGTCCTCCCCGATAAAGATGGGGAACTGCTCCAGAACGTTCTTCAGCGTCTGGCCGCGGCGCAGGATGGCGGGGTACCCCGCGCACTCCGCTTCGGTCTTCGTGATGATCTTGAATTTCTCGATGCCGATATGCTGATGATCCGTTTTGATCCGGCTGTACATCCTCCGCAGTCTGTCCGTCATTTCCCGTCACTCCTTTGACAACATGCTATCATATCCGGAATGATTTGTATATGCCCGATTGACAGGGGTTTCCGCCTGATTGTAACATGGAAACGGAAAGGAGCGTCCGCCATGGAACAGTATCAGAGAAAAACCATCCTCCCGGGGATCACCCTGCTGTACGGCTTCCCGGAGGAGTGCTGCATCTACGCGGCAGAGGGGGAGCGGACTCTGGCCCTCATCGACACGGGCATGGGGAAGGGCGATCTCCCGGCGGCCCTGGAGGCCCTGGCCCCGGGGAAGGAGATCCTGGTTTTCAATACCCATTGCCACTTCGACCACAGCGCGGGAAATTACCTCTTTCCGGAGGTGCACATGCACCCCGGGTGCGGGCAGGACCAGGATGAGACGGAAGCCATGCCCGGCGCGGGACGCCCCTGCGCCCGCCGGATCCCGGTGCGGGAGGGGGATACCTTCGACCTGGGGGGCGTCACCCTGGAGGTGATCGAAACTCCGGGCCACACCCCCGGCTGCATCTGCCTCCTGGACCGGACCCGCCGGGTCCTGTTCGCGGGGGATCTCATCGGGTCGGACGACCACAATGTATGGATGCTGGACCATCTTCCCTGGGTGAAGTTCTCCACCGTGTCCCTGGAATGCTATCTCCGGTCCCTGGAGAAGGTGGAGGCTCTGGAGGATCGCTATGACGGCTTCCTCTGCGGCCATGACGACCGCATCCTGGGCAGGGAGTACCTGCGGGAGCTCATACGCCTGACCCGCAGCGTGCTGGATGGCACGGCAAAACCGGAGCGCCCGGATATCCCCTCCCCGCCGGGGCAGGACCCGGTGGTATGCTGGAGGGTAAGGGGAGAGGACGTTCCCACGGCGATCCTCTACCAGGAGGAAAGCATCCATGACAGGAAGAGAGGGTGAGAGTATGGCACATACCGTGACGAGGATTGCCGAAGGCGTGAGCCTCATCAAGGGAATCGACTTTGAGTGCTGCATCTGGCTCGTGGAGGGCCGGGAAAAAGCCCTGCTGGTGGATACCGGCCTGGGGCTGGGGGACCTGCGCGGGGAGGTGGAAGCCCTGACGGACAAACCGGTCGTCGTTGTGAACACCCACGGCCACGGGGACCACAGCGGGGGGAATTATGCCTTTGACCGGGTATATATGCATCCCGCCGCACTGACCGATGCGGAGGCCGCTTTGGAGATGACGGAGATGTTCGCTTCCCCGGAGGAACTGGCCGCCATCCGGCGGCGCATGGAGGAAAGACCTGCGGAGCCCCGGTTCCTCCGGGAGGGGGATGCGTTCGATCTGGGGGGACGGCGGCTGGAGATATTTGAAATCCCCGGGCATACACCCGGGGACATCGCCCTGTATGATCGGGAGGCCGGATTGCTGTTCAGCGGGGACAGCATGGTCAAGTCCATGGACGTGCTCCTGGTGGTGCCCCAGACCGTCTCCATGGAGGCATATGCCCGGAGCATCCGCAAGCTGGCCGCCCTGGAGGGAGTCGCGGGTTTCTGCAGCGGCCACGACCCATGCATCATGCCCCGATCCTTCCTGCTGGACTGCCTGGCATGCGCCGAGGAGATCCTGGAGGACAGAGCCCAGGTGCAGGCAGTGGACCCCGGCCTCCCGGGCGTAGCGAGCTGCCTGCGGGCCGTGCATGGGGATGCGGCGATCCTCTGCTTTCCGGAAAAACTGCGCTGACAAGCGATGCGCTTCCGCGTCAGCGCTCCGCGCCCCGGGGTTTCTGCCCCGGGGGCATTTTTCTGGTGAGCTCCGTCCATCGGCCGGAGCGGTAATAGAGAACGAAGATCACGAACAGAAGCAGATTGTGGCAGATCATGGCTCCCCAGGCTGCAGTGAGGCCGTAGTGCAGCAGGGAGACGAGGATGAACGTGCCCACGATCCGCACGCCCCACATGCCGATCACGTTGAACAGGAAGGGAGCCTTGGTGTTTCCCGCCCCCTGGAGGCAGCCCTCCAACACGATGTATACCCCATAGAAGGGTTCGGACAGGGCCACCATCCGCAGCACCCGGGAGCTGAGGGCGATGACGCCGGCGTCCCGGGAGAAGAGACCGGCCATCACCGGGGCAAAGGTAAAGAGCAGGGCGCCGGACAGGACCATGAGTCCCGTTTCCAGCACCAGGATGGCGGAGGTAATGCTCCGCAGCCGTTCCCGATCCCTGGCGCCGATACACTCCCCGGTAAGGGTAGCGGCGGCGGTCTGCATGCCGTACCCCGGCACGTAGAAAGCGGATTCCACCGTGTTGGCCACGGTGTGGGCGGCGGTGGAGATCTCCCCCAGGGAGTTGATCATGCTGGCGAAGATCACGTAGCCCAGGCTGGTGGCGAAGCGCTGGAGCACCGCGGGCACGGCCACCCGCAGGCAGGGGAGAAGCACCGCCCGGTCCGGCTTCAGGGAGTACCCGGCGGGGGAGATCTCCTTGTGCCGCCATAGGACCAGCATCAGCACCACGCCCCCCAGGACGAAGCTGATGGCGCTGGCAACGGCGGCGCCCACCACGCCCCAGCCCGCGCCCCACACCCGGAAAGACGCGCCGAAGAGGGTCAGATTCCGGGCGGGAAAGATGAGCAGGGCGTTCAGGAGCACGTTCACGATGTTCATGAGGATGCCCGCCAGCATAGGGGAGCGGGTGTCCCCCGCCGCCCGGAGGAGAGTGCCCGCCAGCATGCTGGCGGCCCGGAACAGGGTGGGGACATAGATGATGAAAAAATACCGGGAGGCCAGAGGCCGGATGGATTCCTCCACCTGCATCCAGGCCGGGATGACGCCGGCCAGAGCCAGGGGAAGGGCGGTGAACACCAGGCCGATGATCAGCATCATCAGTACCGCCTGGGCGGAAGCCCTGCGGGCGCGGTCATAGTCCTGCGCCCCCCGGGCCTGGGAGATATAGGCCAGGAAGCCCACCCCCATGGAGCCGATGGTGGAGCCGATGAGCCAGTTCACGGTGGTGGTGGAGCCCACGGCGGCGGTGGCGGCGGTGCCCAGAGCGCCCACCATGGCGGTATCGATATACTGTACGGCGGTGTGCATCAGCTGCTCCAGCATGGTGGGGCCGGCCAGACGGAACACGGTGCCGGTTCGGGACAGATCGGGTCTTTTCATCGTTGTACCTGCTTCGGAAGGGAATTGCGCTCCGAAGCCGGAGCGTTATTTTATATTATAGCACAGTTCTTTCCCTTTCGCCACAGGCAACCGGTTTGGATTGACAGAAGCGGGTACAATGGTATAATATATTCCTTACCGTTGAGAAGCGGAGGTGAGGCATTTGCTGAAAGAATGGTTTGAAAACATCAGTTGGCTCAACGTGTTGAAGGAGTTTATCCTGGGCATCCTGCGGATCGCAGGCCGTGTGATCGGCCTGGCGCTGAAGGTCGTGCTCACGGTCGTGCTCATTGCCATATGCACCGGTTTCCTGTTCCTGGTGATCTTCTCCACCTATGTGAAGAACACCCTGGCGGAGGATCTGCCGGTGAAGCTTTCCGATTTCAATCTGACTCAGTCCAGCATCATCTATTATTGGGATAAGGAAACCAATCAGTATGAGGTCCTGGATCAGCTCTCCGGCCTGGAGGGCGACCGAATCTGGGTGAATTATGAGGATCTGAACCCCTGGCTGGAGAAAGCCGCCGTAGCCATCGAGGACCACAATTTCTACGACCATTACGGGGTGGACTGGTTCCGAACCTTCGGCGCCTTTTACCAGGTTTTCCTGGGGGATTCCGACGAGGTCTTCGGCGGTTCCACCATCACGCAGCAGCTGGTGCGGAACGTGACCCTGTATAAAGAAGATACCGTCCGCCGGAAGATCGTGGAGATTTTCCGGGCCATGCAGTGCGAAAAGACCTATACCAAGGAAGAGATCATCGAGTGGTACCTCAACGTGGTCTTCTTCGGGGAGCGCAGCAACGGGGTCGAGGCCGCGGCCCATAATTACTTCGGCAAGTCCCAGAGCGAGCTCACCATGGCGGAGTGCGCCTGCATCATCGGCATCACCAATAACCCCAGCATGTACGATCCCTATCTCCATCCCAAGGCCAACAAGTCCCGGCAGGAAGCGATCCTCTCCGAGATGTACAGCCAGGGCTATATCACCAGCGAGGCGGAGTACCGCAAGGCGCTGGCTCAGGAACTGGTGTTCAAAAGCAGCAAGAGCGACGAGATCACCGGCGTCACCCGGAGCACCAGCTGGTATGTGGACGTGATCATCGAGGACGTGATCCGGGACCTGATGGAGAACAAGGGCGTGGACTATGATACCGCCGAGACCATGCTCTTCAACGGCGGCTACCAGATCTACTCCACCATCGACATGGGCGTGCAGGATATCATCGACGAAGTGTATTCCACCGGGGAGCATCTCCCCGCGGGGTACCGGAAGAGCTCTACCCAGGATCTCCAGAGCTCCATCGTGGTCATGGATCCCTTCACCGGGGATATCCTGGGCCTCAGCGGCGGCCTGGGGGAGAAGAACGGCAGCCGGATCTTCAACCGGGCCACGGATATGCTCCGGAGCCCCGGCAGTACCATCAAGCCCGTCGCCAGCTATTCCCTCTGCCTGGACAAAGGCCTGGTCCATCCCTGGACCATATTTGACGACAGCGATTTCGTCCAGCTGAAGGGCACCACCTGGTATCCCAACAA
>CAMZJG010000079.1 GCA_947307505.1 uncultured Clostridia bacterium
ACGTCCTTTCCGTTCTCCATGCAGCCCTCCATGGTGGCGGATACCATGGGAATGTTCATGTGGAAGGAACTCATGGACTCCCATGCGTTGATGCAGGTGCACTGCCATTTACAGAAGAAATCCACCTGGGTCTTGTAGGCCGTCAGGACCTCGTCCATGCTCTTCATGTTGTAGAGATAACCGGTGGCTGGGCCGGAACGCCGGGGTTCGGGCGCACCGGGGAAACGGAAAGGATTCTTCCCGTCGTTGATGGCCAGGAGCAGGCAGTTCAACAGATTCATGTAGGACTCGGTGCCGGTGCCGCCGGGCTGGGCCCATTCGCTGCCGCAGGCCAGAGGCTCCACGCAGCCCACCACGCAGTAGTTCCGGGCATCCTCCAGGGAGACTCCCCGCTTCATCAGGGCGGGGATGATCACGTCGTCGTTCTCAAAACTGGGTACGCCGCCCGCGATCCGGGTGGTGGCGATGGCCGCCTCCCAAAGCTCCGCTGGGGTCCCCTGATGGATGCGCAGCGCCTGGGGAGGATCATGCAGAACGAGCCGTCCAGCGGACTGGAGCATCATATACGTGACCTTATTGGTGGCGTCCGTCCCGTCCTTATTCACGCCGCCCATGGTCATGAGCTGGCCGCTGGTGTAGCCGGGAGCAGACTTGGTCGCGCCTTCGGACCAGAACTTGTTGCACTCCGCCACCTTCAGGTAGAACAGGTCCATCAGCTCCTGCGCGTATTCCTCGGTGATGGTGCCTTCCTCCAGATCCTTATCCAGATAGTCTCCCAGGTACTGGTCCACGCGTCCGTAGCTGGTGCCATGCTGCTGTCCGTCCATACACAGGGCCAGCTGATACAGGTAGACGCATTGCAGCGCATCATGGAAATTGCGGCAGGGGTTCTCCATGATCCAATTCAGGGTGTCCGCCATTTCCAGAAGTTCCTTCTTCCTCTCCGGACGGGTCTCCAGCTCCGCCAGGCGGGCGGCCTCTGCAGCATACCGTTTGGACCAGATAATGATGCCTTCGGACACGATGGCCACAGCACGATAGAAGTTATACTTGTAGATGCTGTCCCCGAATATGCCCTTCTCCTCCAGGTCCTTCATGTGTTCCCTGGCTTCCCTGGCTATGGCGCCGAAGCCCTTTCGGGTGGCGGTCCAGAAGTTGCCGCAGAAATGGCCCACGGGAGACTGGCAGTTGTTTTTCAGGCCGAAGAAGATAACCATATTCCCGGCGATATCCTTCAATCCTTCGGGCATATATTCGTCGGTCATGGCGCTCATGCTGTTCTTATCCCAATAATCCCCGGTCTCCAGGAGATACTTTTCGTCCTCGGGATCGATATCATAGGGGTCTACGCTGCGGTTGGGGATATTCCCGCTCCTCAGTTCCTGCATGAACCAGTTGAAAGAGGTCTCCGGATACAGAGCGCAGCAGCGGTAGGAGGCACCCTGCCAACCGACGATGACCTCGTCCTCATTGATCAGCACAGGCATCTTCTCAAACAACAGACGCAGAGTCTTTGCTCGTTTCAGAATGCCGGTGAGACCGGGGTTCTCCATGTAAAACTCCGTCACCAGCCGGTAACGGTTGATATCGATCCGGGGCTTGGTGGTACGATATTTCTCACGGATCGCGGCGACGCGCATGGGGATCGGCTTCAGCTGATACATCGCAACTCCTTTCCACCATGCCGATTCATCGGCACGGAACGGTGATTCCCTTTGGGAAATTCCCCTTATTTTACCCCTCATTATTATTCAATTTTATACTATATCACGGCCTTGGAATTGTCAAACGGTTTCCTCCGGAGGAAAGTCCTCCATGACTGTGCGGCCGCCTTGTTTTTTGAGGGTTTAACATGCCGTATTCCTGTCTTCATGTGCAAAAAAGCATGGTAGGCTTCGAATGGATATGCTATACTGGAGCAAATCAACTGAACGGGAGGCTTTTCGGATATGTCATTTTTCGATTCCATCCCCGCACCGGTGTTCCGCTATTACCGGCCCGATGAAGTGATCCTCGGCAAACCCATGAGGGAGCATCTTCCCTTTGCTATGGCCTGGTGGCATAACCTGGGCGCCGCCGGAACGGATATGTTCGGCACCGCCACGGCGGACAAAAGCTTCGGTGCGAAACCCGGCACCATGGAACATGCCCGGGCGAAGGTCGACGCCGGTTTTGAATTCATGCAGAAGCTGGGCATCCGTTACTTCTGCTTCCACGACCTGGATCTGGTGCCGGAAGCAGAGGATCTGGCCGAGACCAACGCCAGACTGGACGAGATCTCCGAATACATCCTCAAAAAAGAACAGGAAACCGGGATCCGCTGCCTCTGGGGCACAGCGAACCTCTTCAACAATCCCCGTTATATGTGCGGCGCAGGCAGCTCCAATTCCCCTGAAGTATTCTGCTTTGCCGCAGCTCAGGTGAAAAAGGCGCTGGATCTGACCGTCAAGTTCGGCGGCAGAGGCTACGTCTTCTGGGGCGGAAGGGAAGGCTATGAGACCCTTCTGAACACGAAGATGGGACTGGAGCAGGAGAATATCGCCAAGCTCATGCATCTGGCTGTGGATTACGGCCGCAGCATCGGCTTCACCGGGGACTTCTACATCGAGCCCAAGCCCAAGGAACCCATGAAACACCAGTATGATTTCGATGCCGCCACCGCCATCGGCTTTCTGCGGCAATACGGGCTGGACAAGGATTTCAAGCTGAATATCGAGGCAAACCACGCCACTCTGGCGGGGCACACCTTCCAGCATGAGCTGCGGGTCTGTCGGGTGAACGGCATGCTGGGAAGCATCGACGCAAACCAGGGAGATCTCCTTCTCGGCTGGGATACGGATGAATTTCCCTTCGATATCTATGAGACCACCTTTGCCATGTACGAAGTGCTCAAGGCCGGCGGGCTCACCGGCGGCTTCAACTTCGACGCCAAAAACCGTCGTCCCTCCAACACCATGGCGGACATGGTGAATGCCTATGCCCTGGGCATGGACAGCTTCGCCCTGGGCTTGAAGAAAGCCGCCGCCCTCATCGAGGACGGCAGGCTGGACCGTTTCCTGGAGGATCGGTATGCCGGCTGGACCGCCGGGCTCGGCGCGGATATCCGGAGCGGCAAGTATAGCCTCAGCGATCTGGCTGCCATGGCGGAAAAGCAGGGCAAGCCCTCTTCCCTGCCCTCCGGCGGACAGGAAGCGCTGCAGCGGATCGTAAACGAGATCCTGTTCGGCTGAGGTACGGAAATGAAATGCACCAAGGAATACCGGCTCTCCTTCACTGATCAGGCAAAGGCCCTGGTGGCGCAGATGACCCTGGAGGAAAAGGTCTTCCTCATGAGCGGCTGGGTGGGCACTCCCCATGACTTCCCCACCCCGGAGGATCCCAAGGATCGGCATTATAATTTCCATCCTTACGGCGCTGGCGGCTGCGAGAGGCTGGGTCTGGAGCCCATGCTCTTCTGCGACGGTCCCCGGGGTGTGGTCTCCGGAACGGGCATGACTACCTGCTTCCCGGTCTCCATGTGCCGCGGCGCAGCCTTCGATCCGGAGCTTGAGGAGGAGATCGGTCGCGCCATCGGCAAGGAAGTACTGGCCAGCGGCGGGAACCTCTTCGCCGGAGTCTGCATCAACCTTCCCTACAATCCGGGCTGGGGGCGCAGTCAGGAGACATACGGGGAAGACAGCTTTGCCATCGGGCAGATGGGCTCCGCTCTGGTCCGGGGCGTGCAGGCGGAAAACGTGATGGCCTGCGTAAAGCACTTCGCCTTCAACTCCATGGAATTCAGCCGCTTCAAAGTCAGCGTGGACTGCAGCCGCCGCACGGAACGGGAGGTCTTTCTGCCCCATTTCCGGGATTGCGTGGATGCCGGCGCCGCCTCGATCATGAGCGCGTACAACAAGTATCAGGGCGTACATTGCGGGCATAATGCCTACCTTCTTCGGAAAGTGCTGAAGGAGGAATGGGATTTCGACGGCTTTGTGATGAGCGATTTCATCCATGGCGTACGGGCAACGGTAGAAGCCGCGAACGGCGGCCAGGACATGGAGATGTGCTGGACCCATTTCTTCGGGCAAAAGTTGGTGGACGCCGTACGGGAAGGCCGCGTTCCGGAATCAAGGATCGATGATGCCGCACTTCGCATCGTGCGCACCCTGCTGGCTTTCCAGACAGCCCGGAAGGAGAACGGGATCCCCGGTGAAGAGGTTCTGAACTGCCCCGCCCACCGGGACCTGGCCCTTCGTGCCGCCCGGGAAGGGATTACCCTGATGAAAAACGACAGTCTGCTCCCCCTGGACCGCAGCAGAATCTGCAGGTTGGCTGTATTGGGCAAGCTGGCAGAAAAGGAAAACATCGGGGACTGGGGTTCCTCCCGGGTCTATCCCCCCTATGTGGTCACTCCTCTGGAAGGTCTGCGCAGGATCGCTCCGGATACGGAACTGATATTTTGCGACGGAAGCGATCTGGAGGCGGCAAAGAAAGCGGCCAGAGATGCGGACGCCGTGCTCTTCGTCGTCGGCCTGGATCACGGTGACGAAGGAGAATACGTCGCACCGCAGGATCTGGACCCCAATCAATTTGAGACCATGGGCGGCGACCGGAAAGACCTGGGTCTGCACCTGGACGAGATTCGGTTGATCCAGGCTGCCGCGGCTGAAAACGAGAACAGCATCGTCGTCCTGATGGGGGGAAATACGCTTCTGGTTGACCCCTGGTTCGATCAGGTCCGTTCCGTCCTGATGGCCTACTATCCCGGGCAGGAGGGCGGGATCGCCCTGGCCGAGATCCTTTTTGGGGATGTAAACCCCTCCGGCAAGCTTCCCTTTGTCCTGCCGAAACAGGCGGAGGATCTTCCCCCTGTGGATTGGGACGGAGAAAACCAGTGGTATGATTATTATCACGGCTATACTCTGCTGGATAAAACCGGTACGCCCCCTCTGATTCCTTACGGCTTTGGCCTCAGCTATACTTCTTTTGCTCTCTCCTCTCCGGCATTCGGCGTGGATGGAGATCAGCTGTGGGCCAAGTGCAGGGTCAAAAACACAGGAGACCGAAATGGTGACGAGGTGATCCAGCTCTACGTCGGGTTCGGTCATTCCGCCGTGGAACGCCCCGCCAGACTTCTTCGCGGATTTGCCCGGGTATCCCTCGCGCCGGGTGAAGAAAAGGAGGTCGTTATCCGCTGCCCCCTGGAGAAGCTGGCGTACTACGACCCCAAAGACGCGGCCTTCCGGTTGGAACACATGGAATACCCGGTGTTTATCGGCTCCTCTTCCGATCCACGGGATCTGATGGAAGGCAGCGTGACCTTGTAATCCTGCAATAACAAAACAGACCGGCAGCTTCCCGCTGCCGGTCTGTTTTTGTATCCCTCAATCCCATTTTTGTTCTTCCGCCGCGCCCTGTGCGGCGTCCAGCAGATACCGGCGAACGGGAGCCAGAGCTGCGGTCATTTCCCTCACCCGGTCCGAGAACGCGTCGAACCCTCCCAGTTCGCTGTCCTCCAGGTCATAAAGGCAGGTCCAGTTTCTCATCCGCACCCACTCCGCCGCCGGATGTTCGGCGGAAAAGCCTCTGGGCATGGTTTTCAGCCGGTTTCCGGTGAGCGCCAGATGGTTCTCCCTGAGCAGATCCGTCAGTTCTTCCCAGTTTCTCTGGATGTAT
>CAMZJG010000080.1 GCA_947307505.1 uncultured Clostridia bacterium
GCCGCCGGGGGCGGTGGCGATCTCCGGCTCCTGTCCGCAGCCGCCCAGGGCGGCGTAAAGATCCGTTTCCCCGGCGGGACCCCGGTCTCCGTCCCCGGAGGCGTAAAGAAGCGTTTCCTCCGGGAAGCGTTTTTCTTCGGCTTCGGCCTGATCCTGGAATCGGTAGAGGCCGCAGGCGCGGATCTTGTCCTCCAGCTCGCCCTCCTCCGGTTCCGTCTGGTTCAGACGGATGCAGCCGGCGTATTTGCCGTCGATCCCCACGTGAACGGTGTTCTCCCGATCCTTGAAGGGGACCAGGGGCAGACCGGCCCGCTGCATGAATTCTGCGCTGCCGCAGATGACCACCCGGCCCCGGATGCGGGCCAGGACGCCGAAGTCCCGCAGCTCCTGATACCGCTCCAGCAGCTCGGGATCCGTGCGGTGGCCCAGCAGTTCCGCCAGGGTGTCCCCCAGATGGCTGGGAGAGCAGGACCAGGCGCAGGCGGCCAGCTCCAGCAGAGCGGCGGGAGGCACTTCCTTCGGCATGGCGCTCTGGATCACGGCGTCTCCCCGGACCAGCGTGTCCGGCAGGCGGAAGCAGCACAGCTTTGTCCCGCTGAGCCGGGAGAGGGAATCCCCGCTGAAGATCGCCCCCTGCTCGCAGGCGTTCACGGAGGCGGAGTAATCACACAGACCGAAGGACCAGAACAGGGGAACGACGTTCCCCAGGGCCAGGAACATGGCGGCCCGGCGCAGGACCACCAGGGTGTTCACCCGGGTGAGGAGCATGGCCAGGATGATGTACAGGGCTGCGAGGGCAAGAACGATGTAGGGCAGCCAGCGTTTCAGAAAGCGGCCCAGGTCGTCTCCCGGGTCGGGGTCCGGCTGGAACTCGCCGATCCGGTCCCCCAGGTCCGCCTGTTCTTTCCTGCGGGTAATGATCCGGACCCCCGCGCTGCGCCGCCATTCCAGCACCGGCAGGGTGATCCGGTAAAGGATCATGGCCGCCGCTCCGGCGGCGGGCTTTTTGGCGATGAGGCAGAGGATGCAGGCCAGAACAATGAGCAGAGGGTACCCCGGACGCTGATTCCGGGTGAGATCCCGCAGGATCGGCACAGCCAGAGGATAGGCGGCGGCCAGGAAGGAGAGAACGCAGAGGATGAGCTTCAGCGTTTCCCCCATGGGGATCAGCTTGGCGCACGCCAGAAGCACGATGGCCAGGATCAGGGCCAGCGTCGGGATCGGCAGGGCGTTTTTGCGAAACATAGGCATCGTCCTTTCTCTTTAACCGCCGGGGATTCAGGTCCCCAGCAGGAAGACCGAGGGATCGCTCAGGAAGGTGGAAAGACTGTAGTTGATGAGAATATCGTCAATTGCGTTGTCTTCGGCGTATTCCCGCACGCTCCGGCGGAAATACCGCAGATCCAGCACATGGATCTCGCTGTAATGGGAGAAGAAAAAGGGCAGCTCGCAGTCGGAATAGGAATCCCGCAGCACCAGGAGCTTGCCTCCGGCCTGCCCGGTCTCGATCACCATCCGGGGGGTGTTGCCCCCGAAGAAGTAGGCGTATTTGTCCTTGACGGCCAGCTTCTCCTCCGCGTAGACGGGGGAGGGCTCCTCTCCGTCGTCCCGGTACACGGTCACGCCCTCCGGCTCCACCCAGCGGCTGATGCTGTCCGGCTTCACCCAGCGGACGCCGGAGGAGGAATACACGGTGCCGTAAAACGCCTCTGTGACGGTCACCGGCTGAAAGCTTTCCTTCGGAGCCGGGGTCAGGCCCATGGCCCGGGCGGAAGCGGCATAGCCGTAATAGGCGCCCAGAGTGGTCCAGTGGTGATCCGTGCGGTAATAGATCTCCTCGTTCCGGTGCTCCGTCAGGGCGGAGAGGATATCCGCAGCGGGGCACTCCGCTTCCCCATAGATCCGGCGGATCAGGGCCTCCTGGTCCGCCGTGTTGGCGTGAGCGGGGAGCCGGTCGGACCAGACCGCTGCGGAGGAAGGGATCAGGGCCAGGAAGACCCGGGCCTTCGTTCCCTCCGCCAGGGTATTCACCGCCCGGACGGCGGAAACCACGGTGCTTTCCTCCGGCTGGGGGAAGCGGGTGATGAGGGTGTCCTCCCGGCAGAAGAACACGTTGTTGTTTTCCGTTTTCCCCAGAGCCCGCTCGGTCCGGGATTTCAGGCTGATCCAGCTGTCCCGCAGGGGGAACTGGTCCGTGATGCAGTCCTCCGCCCCCTGGGTGAAGGCGCCGGAGGCCAGATCGGAGAGACGGAAGCGGGGCGGCTGGGCCAGGACCCGGTTTTCCTGCTCGGAGAAGGTCCGGCGGGGGAAGACGATCAGCAGAATAAGTCCCAGGGCCAGGAACAGGAGGAAGGCCAGGATCTGCGTCAGATCGGAAATTCGTTTCATCCGGCGCACCTCCTAGAAGCGGAAATAGAGGAAGGGATTGTAGCTCCCGTCCACCAGATAGGCGGTGACCAGCACCAGGCAGCCCAGCATCAGGATCGGCGCGGCGCAGCCCCGGACCTTTTCCGGCAGCCGGTCGAAGATCCGGCGGGGCAGAGGGGTGGCGCACAGGGCCAGGATCACCAGAGTGGGAGCAAAGCTCCGGAGATAGTACAGGAAGACGGAGGAAACCAGGCCTTCTCCGCCGCCGAACAGAGCGGCCAGATACCCGGCGCACTGGCCCAGATCCTCCAGACTGAAGACCACCCAGCCAATCACCACCAGGATCAGGGCGTATAGGTGGGCGATCCACCGGGGTCCCCGGTCCAGACGCCGGAGGAGGAAAGCCTTTTCCAGCATCAGGAGCAGGGCATAATACAGGCCCCAGAGCAGATAGTTCCAGCTGGCCCCGTGCCAGATGCCCGTGAGACACCAGACGATCAGCAGGTTCAGCAGCTGGCGTTTCAGCCCTTTCCGGTTGCCTCCCAGGGGGATATATACATAGTCCCGGAACCAGGAGGAAAGGGTGATGTGCCAGCGGCGCCAGAAATCCGTGATGCTGTCCGCCAGATAAGGGTAGCGGAAGTTTTCGGGAAACTCGAAGCCCAGCATCCGCCCCAGGCCGATGGCCATATCCGAATAGCCGGAAAAATCGAAATAGATCTGGAAGGTGAAGGCGACGGCCCCCAGCCAGGCGTCCGCCACGGAGAGGGCGGAGGGATCCATGGCCTTGTACACGTCCCACAGGGCTCCGATGGCGTTGGCCAGCAGGACCTTCTTCCCCAGACCCTGGATGAAGCGCCGAACGCCGGAGGCGAAGGAGACCCTTGTGATCCGACGGTCCGCCAGCTCCGCCGCAATATCCCGGTATCGCACGATGGGTCCGGCGATGAGTTGGGGGAAGAGGGCGACGAAGGTGCCGAAGCGGATGTAGTTCCTCTGGGGTTCCACCCGGCCCCGGTACACGTCGATGGGGTAGCTCATGGCCTGGAAGGTATAAAAGGAGATGCCGATGGGCAGCCGCAGCCCCAGGGGAGTCAGAAAGGCCAGGAAGGGGATCAGCCGCAGGTTCTCCGCGAGAAAATCATAGTATTTGAAGAAGAACAGCAGGGCCAGATTCAGCACGATGCAGAAGGTGAGAACAGTCTTGCCCTTCTCCCTCCGCCGGACGATCAGCAGGCCGGAAGCATAGTTCAGGGTGATGGAGAATACCATCAGAAGGATGTATACCGGCTCTCCCCAGCCGTAGAACACCAGGTTCACGATGAAGAGCCAGAGGTTGCGCCACCGGGCGGGGACCAGGAAATACACCGCCAGCGTCACCGGGAGATAGACGAACAGGAACAGCAGGCTGGAAAACAGCATTATCCTTCCTCTTCCTCCTCTTCCGGCCGGAACGAGGACAGGGGGCTGGCATCCGCCGCCTGGCGCAGGTCCGTGCTTTCCACATGGGTGTAGATCTCCGTGGTATTCAGGTGCTCATGGCCCAGAAGCTCCTGGAGGGTGCGTACGTCCACCCCATTATGGAGCATGAGGGTGGCGGCGGTATGCCGCAGCTTATGGGAGGAGAAGCCCTCCTGGCTCAGCCCCGCCTCTCCCAGATGCACCTTCACCAGCCGGTGGACGGTGCTCCGGGCGATCCGATCCCCCCGTTCGGAGAGGAAGAGGGCGGGGGTCGCCGTCTCCTTGGGCCGCAGGGCCAGGTAGGTGTCGATGGCCTCCCGGGTACTGTCGTTCAGAAACACCACCCGTTCCTTGCCCCCCTTGCCCAGGACCCGGAGCTGGTCCCCGGTCACGTCGGAGAGGTTCAGCCCCGTGAGCTCGCTGATCCGCAGGCCGCAGTTCAGAAAGATGGTGAGGATGCACCGGTCCCGCTCCTTGTTCCGGCCCCCCACGCTGCGGAGAAGGGAAAGACTCTCCTCCAGGGTCAGATACTTGGGCAGGGAACGGCGGGTCTTGGGGGTGTCGAAGCCCTCCAGGGGGTTCTTCTCCAGTTTGCCCGTTTTCACCGTCAGATATTGGTACAGGGATTTCAGGGTGGCCAGCTTCCTGGCCCGGGACACGGCGGAGAGGCCGTATTCCGCTTCCCGGGAGCGCTGCTGCCGCACCCGGTCCCGGCTGAGGAAGCTGAGGAAATCGTAGACCTCCGATTTCGTCACCGCGGCCAGCATGCCCAGGTCCACGTCCCCGATGGGGATCTCGGAAAACTCCGTCTCCTTGGGCACCAGGCCCCGGCGGAGCTTCAGGAAGCGGAAAAAGGTGCGCAGATCCAGATAGTATTCGTCGATGGTGGCCTGGGAGTGGCCCTTTACCACCTCATGATACTGGAGAAAATCCCGGAGGATCTCCGGCGCCTCGTCCCGATAGTCCATTCCGCACCCCGCAACAGCCCATTATTTCGCCATGATAACTATGTATAATATAGCAGAACGGCAGAGCATGTCAAACGAAATGTCGAAATCCGGGGTTTCCGGGAGGGCGGAAGCCTTCCGGCTGGAGATCGCCGGGGACTTTCTGCTGCTCCTGACCCTCACCTGGTTCTTCTGGGGCGGGGAGACCCTGGCCGCCCTTCTGCTGGCGGCGGCGGTCCATGAGCTGGGCCACGCTGCGGTCCTTCTGCGCCTGGGTCAGCTTCCCCGGGGCCTGCGGATGGATCTTGCCGGGCTCTGCCTCCGCTGCCCTCCGGCGGAGACCGAAGGCCGGGAGCTGCTGCGCACCCTGGCAGGCCCGGCGGCGGGGCTGCTCCTGGCTCTTGCCCTCCGGGGAAGCGAGGAACCCTTCCTGCGCCTCTGCGGAGAGACCAGCCTGGCCCTTTCCGGCATGAATCTCCTGCCCGCTTCCTGCCTGGACGGGGGCAGACTTCTGCGGAGTCTGGCGGTCCTGACCCTGGGTCCCCTGCCGGCGGAGCGGATCAGCCTTGCGCTGGACTGGGCCTGCATCCTCCTGTTCGCTTGTCTGGGGCTGAAGGGCAGACCGGACTGGTTCCTGTGGAGCGCCTGGCTCCTGGTCCGCCGGGTGAGGAAAGGGTGAGGGCGCGGAGCCGGGGAGAGGATGAAAAGAATCGAATCGTCAACCTGTACATCGGGTCGGACGATTTTTGGGAGTTCCGACGAAATCATAGTTTTTCTCGATGATTTAATAAAACTTATTGGAATTCTCTAAAAATTATAATATTTTAATTTTAGAAACTGGACGGATAGACTCCGTGAACTGGGAAAACCGATC
>CAMZJG010000081.1 GCA_947307505.1 uncultured Clostridia bacterium
GGCCTGCCCCCCAGGGTGCAGCACCAGGTGGCATGGAGGAAGGCGGTCTCCTTTTCCGGCAGGGGCAGTTTCCACCGGGGCACGTAACGGCCGAAGTCGTCCGGATGATAAATGGTCAGACCGTTTCCGTGGAAGGGACTGATGCAGCCCAGCTCCTCCTGCCCGTCCCCGTCCAGGTCCGCCAGAATGGAATCGCTGCTGGGCACGGCGCAGAGCTGCCGGATGGTCCATTCCCCCTCCGGGGTTTCCGGGGGCGTATAGAGGAAGGTCCCTTCCTCGCAGCCTACAAGGCCCTCGTCGCAGCCATCCCGCCGGAGCTTGCAGAAGCCGTGGTTCTGCAGCAGGTTCTTTCCCGCCTGCCGGAGCTCCAGCCCGGCGCAGGTCCGCAGGGCCATGGGATCCTCCGGGAGCAGCGCCGAATAGCAGGCGCCGGGATCGCGCCAATCCCCGGGGAAGGCGCAGGAGGATTTCAGGCAGCACACCAGGAGCCAGGTGCGGCCGCCCCGGCGCAGGATGCCGATGCGGTGGGCGTAGGGGGCTCTGCACAGGGTATGCACCGCCCAGCCGCCCTCTGCTTTCGGGAAGGCCAGCACGATCTGCGCCTCGTCCGCGTCATCCGGGCCGTAGAAGCGCTGCACCGCCAGAAAATCCCCTTTTCCGCCGGGGATCTGTTCCATGCTCATTACCCCGCCGGGAGAGGTCCAGACCGTATCCAGGAGCCTGCCCTCCTCCGAAAACAGGAAACAGGCGTCCTCCTTCTCCGAGGCCACCAGGAAGCTGTTTTTCTCCGGCCAGTCCAGAACGGCGATAGAATAGCATTTATCCAGTTCCGCCAGCTTCCGTTTCGCAAAGCCCATATCCGCACCTCCGCGTTCGTTTTTTTCAGTATACGCTGCGCCGCGGCCCGGCGCAACAGGAGAACAGCATGATGGAATATTCCCTGGGTTTGTATGAAAAGGCTCTGCCCCCCGCGGAGGACCTTGTCTCCCTTTGCCGGAAGGCGCGGGAGGCGGGCTTTGACCGCCTGGAACTGAGCATCGATGAGTCGGACGCCCGTCTGGCCCGACTGGACTGGAGCGAAAGCGCCCAGCGGGAGCTGGGCATCCGGAGCCGGGAGGCGGGAACGGCCATCCGCACCCTCTGTCTCAGCGGCCACCGGAAATATCCCCTGGGTGCCCGGGATCCGGCGGTGCGGGCCCGGTCCCTGGAGATCCTGAAAAAGGCGATCGCCTTCGCCGCCAACGCGGGGATCGGGATCATCCAGCTGGCGGGGTACGACGTGTACTATGAGCCGGGGGACGAGGGCACCGTGTCCCGGTTCCGGGATGGACTGTTTCAGGGTACAGCCTGGGCGGCGGAGGCAGGGGTGATCCTGGCCTTCGAGACCATGGAGACCCCCTTCATGGATACGGTGGAAAAGGCCATGGCCTGGGTGCGGGACGTAAACTCCCCCTGGCTGGGGCTGTACCCGGATATCGGAAACCTGCAGAACGCAGCGGTGAAATACGGCCGCAGCGTCACGGAGGATCTGGCAAAGGGGGCGGGGCACACCTTCGCCCTCCACCTGAAGGAGACCCGTCCCGGGGTCTACCGGGATCTGCGCTTCGGCTCCGGAGGACATACGGATTATGCCGGCTGCCTGCGCACCGCCCTGGCCATGGGGGTCCGGCTCTTCACCGGGGAGTTCTGGTACCACGGGGAGGAAAACTGGGTTTCGGAGCTCCGCCGGGCCAACGCGTTCCTCCGGGAGAAGATCGAAGGGGCTGCGGAAGAGCGCTGAGACAAGAGAAAACAAGTCACCCCGGCGCAGCTGCGCCGGGGTGTTTCTGTGTTCATTTGTTTTCGGACCCGTCCGGGCGGTCCTCTTCGTTTTTCTCCTGTTTGCGGCGGCAAAACCGGGAAACCAGGATGACGATCAGGGCGATGACCACCAGAATGGCGAGGATGATAATGGGATAGTTCTCCGAAATCGTATCCATGGGATCCGGCAGCGCGGCGTCCAGCAGGATGAGGCGGGCGCCGATGCGGCGGATGATGCTGCTCAGCAGGTCGAGAATCATGTTCAGTCCTCCTTTTTATCTGCCAGGCAGAAATCGTCAATCCTTGGGGGCGTCGGAACCGGGCCCGCCCTCTTCCCGGAGCTGTGCGGCGAGCTGCGCCTGCATCCGGGCGGCCTCCTGCTCCAGGGTCTTCCTCCGATGTCTGCGGAACAGAAAAGCGATCAGCAGGACCAGCGCCGCAAGGACGATGATCACGATGAACAGAATCGGGGGATAAAAGATCGCGGTCGCCGGCATGGCCGCGTCCAGCAGTACGAAGCGGGCGCCGATGCCGGAGACGATGGTTTTCACCAGATCGAATACCATATGGAACCCTCCTGTTTTGGACTCTCCGCTTCCCCATGGGGAAGCGGATGCGCTTATTCTTCCTCTTTTTTCTCCGCTTCCGGCTCATTTTTCCTGTGCCGACGGAACAGGAGGCACAGGAGGACGATGATCAGGGCGGCTGCCAGGACGGGGAGCAGGATCCTCAGGACCGAGACCATGACCGGTATGCCGGGCGCGGCGACGGGAGGTTCCGTCTCCAGCGGTTCCGGTATCGCCACGTCCAGCTGAAGGAAAGGGGTACCGAACGCTCGGATGATGTGTCTCAGAAAATCGAAAAACATGCTGTGCCCTCCTTATTTCAGCGTCCGGTTCAGCACATAGGCGCTGCCCAGGGACAGAATCACGATGAGGATGCCGTTTATCAGATACCCGAAGCTGCCGAAGAGGAATACCGGCAGCAGACCGGCGAACAGGGCGGCGGTGGTGACGCCGAAGGCGGAACCGGGGCTCTCCCGGATGACGCTCAGCAGCATGCCGAAGGTGATGGACATGGTGAGGGAGAAGCAGAATACCCCGAAGACGGAGACCAGCATCAGATCCTTCCCGAAGAGCAGGAAGGGGATGCACAGGACCGTGGACCATACGCCGGTCCGTCTCGCTCCGAACCGGTCCGCCAGATAGCCCCCCAGGGCCTTGCCCAGCCCCATCATGCCGAAGAGGAAGAAGCTCTGCCAGAGTTCCTTTTTCCAGGAGATGGGGATGGCGTAACCGATGAAGGAGCGCACCGCCGTGACGGCGAAGGCGGCCAGACACACGGCGGAATGCCGATCCGGGTTTTTCACCAGATCGAAGACCGGATAGGATACGTCCCGCTTCAGCCACCGCCTGTTCGTCAGCAGCACCAGGACCTCCACCGCCGCCAGGGGCAGGATCAGCCAGAACCGGGAGAGATGCAGGGCGCCGCCCAGAAACTGGCCGGTGACCACGCCGAAGGAGCCCCCGGCCACGAACAGGGCGCTGTGCAGCAGCCTGCCCCCGGACAGGACCGTGGTGCTGACGGCCCCCGAGACATGGAGAAAGGCGTTCCCCAGGGCCAGGAGCACCAGGCCCAGGATGCTCAGGGCGTCGGCGCTGCCGGTGATCGTCAGTACCCCTACCAGCATCAGCGCGGCGCCGATGCTGCCGATATCCAGGGTTTTGAACCGGCGGTTCAGGTCCCCGATGGGCCCCTGGATCACAAAGGCGAAGAAATCGAAGAGCAGGGCCGCGCCCCAGAGGAGGCCGCCGCTTGCGGAAAAGTACCCGGAGAGGATCGTGAAGCAGACGATCTCCACCAGGGTATGTACGAAGAAATAGCATACGCCCTGGCTCAGTCCGGGGTATCCGCTAGTTCTGCTTTCCCTTTTCATGGATGATCCCCCTTGCCAGACAGTTGAGCCAGAAGATCCCCGCGGCCCCGCACAGGACGGCGAAGCCGGGGATCATCGCCTCCCCCGAAGGCCTGCCCAGGATGACCCACAGCCCCAGGCCCAGCCCCAGCGAGACCGTGTTGCCGACGAAGGAGACCAGCAGGCTCCGTCCCAGTGTGGCGCCCCGGATCAGGATCCGGTACAGGACTCCCTCCCCGATATAGGCCAGGATCAGCTCTCCCAGCAGCAGGCTCAGCCAGCCGTCCCAGAGGGCGGAAAGGGGCGTGCCCGCCAGCAGGGGAAGGCACAGGCCGTTGAGGAGCAGGTTGGTGAGCAGGTTTATTAGGGCGCTGATGAGCAGGACATAGAGATAGCCGTCCCGCTTCCGGAAGGCACAGGCGGCGATGGGACTCTCCGCAAACGCCGTGATCAGGGCAAGCAGGATCAGCAGCATGGCTCAGACCCGCCAGCACCGGAAAACCCACCCATGAGACCGCCCCTTTCTGCCGGTAAGACGCTTTATTCCGCCTTTTTGTTCCGCTTGTACAGGATGTTCAGGCCCCGGAGGAGCAGCTCCGGCTCCATGTGGATCTCATGGCGGCACAGGGGAGTGATGAAGGGAGCCAGGCCGCCGGTGGCGATCACGGTGGATTCGTGCCCCAGTTCCTCATGCATCAGATCGATCATCCCGTCCAGCATGCAGGCGCTGCCGTACATGATGCCGCTGCGCATGCAGTCCGCCGTGTTGCTGGCCACCACCCTGCCGGGGCGGCCCAGGCTGATGGCGGGGAGCTGGGCGGTCCTCCCGGTGAGGGCGTCCAGGGAGACCCGGACGCCGGGGATGATGACCCCGCCCATGTACTTCGCGCCGGGTTCCACCACCTCCATGGTGGTGGCGGTGCCCATGTCGATGATGATCAGGGGCGCCTCATATCGATCCAGGGCCGCCACGGCCACCACGATCCGGTCCGCCCCCGCCTGGGAGGGCATGTCCAGACAGAGCTCCAGTCCCGTGTCCATGGAGGAGTCCACCACCATGGGGCGGCGGCCGATGATCTTGTACACCCCGGCCCAGACGGAGTTGAACACCGGCGGGACGACGGAGGAGATGATGCAGTCCCGGATATCCTCCTTATGCACCCCGTTGGCCTCCAGCATGCTTTTGATCTCCACCCCGTACTGGTCGGAGGTCCGGGCCCGGTCCGTGGCGATGCGCACCTCGAAGCAGATCTCGTCGCCCCGGATGCAGCCGATGGAGATGTTGGAGTTTCCGATATCGATGGCAAGAAGCATGGTCAGTTCCTCCCTCAGGTTTTCTTTTTCAGCGGCAGGATCTTCGCCCGATACAGGGCGGAGCCCACGAAGCCGGAGACGACGGTGCATACCAGCATCTCCACCACGGCGTTCACCCCCACGAAGGCGCAGACGAACACCAGAAAGCTGCGGCCGTTCATCAGTCCCCGGACGTATTCCGTATTGCCGAAGAGCAGTACCAGGGCGCTCATGAAAAAGGCGGTGTTGAGAAAGGCGGAGCAGAAGCCCGCAATGAAACAGGCGGGGCGGAAGCCCGGCTTTTTCTCCAGGGCCCGGAAGATGAGCCCCACCAGGAAACCGTCCAGGGCCCGGGGAATGAAGCGTTGGATGAAGGCCAGAAAGGGGTCGATGCTGAAGAGCGTGATCCCCATGCCGCTGGGGATGCCGATGCCCAGGCACTGAAGGAAGCTCAGCAGACCGAAGACGCAGCCCATGATCAGCCCTCCGGCGGGTCCCAGGGCGATGGCCGCTACGGCCACGGGGATCACGTTCAGGGTGATGGAAAGCGGGCCGATGGGGATGGTCCCGATGGGCGTGAAGGAGAAGAGGATCAGCAGCGCCGTCATCAGGCCCAGAATCGCCAAGGCCCGTACATC
>CAMZJG010000082.1 GCA_947307505.1 uncultured Clostridia bacterium
ATCCACAAAGGCGAGGCCGGCCCAGTTGGAGGCCAGAGCCATTTCGCCGCGGGCAGCCAGGTTGTCCCCATGCTCGAAGCATTCCACCAGATTATCCCGCACCCGGCGCAGAGCGCTGAGGGCCAGCAGCTCGGAATGGGGGTTGCGGTCCCGGGCAGTAATGGACTCGATGCAGTGAGCCATTACGTCAAAGCCGGCCTGCGCGGTCACGGCGGGCGGGCAGGTCAGGGTCAGCTCGGGGTCGATGATGCCGATGGTGGCATGGATGAAGATCGCCTGCTTCTGGCCGGTGGTCTCGTCGGTGATGACGGAAACCATGGTCCCTTCGGAACCGGAGCCGGAGGTGGTGGGGGCCAGGAAGATGGGCACCTTCTCAGGCTGCATGGTGGGAGGGGGTGGGGGAAGATACTTCTCGATCTTGGTTTCCTTCAGGTCCAGCAGCAGAGCCACTGCCTTGGCCAGGTCCATGCAGGAACCGCCGCCGATACCGAGAACGGAATCGCAGCCCTCCTTGATGGCGTATTCAGCGGCTTTGTTGATCAGGCCGGAGGGAGCGTCGGGCTTGACTTCGTTCCAATACAGGAAATCAATGCCATGAGCCTTCAGGCTTGCCTCAGCCTTGACGGTGCCGCCTGCTTTGGTCACATTGGGTCCGCAAACGAAGAGCAGCTTCTTGCAGCCGAGCTTCGCCAGCTCCTCGCCCACGCAACCGATGGCGCCATTGCCGAAGATCACGGGGTTCAGCTGCGTGTACTTGAAAATGCCAGCCATGAAAATACCTCCTATAATTGATTTGTGTTTGTCTGTTATATAGAACGGCCTCAGCCGTTTATACCGTTTTCAAAAAAGCGCTTGGGATTGGGCTTCCGGAACCCCAAAGGACGATCCGGCGCACCTTCCCTTCCTCGGACGCCATATTCATCCAGGTCGATGATCCGGTAGCCGGTGCAGTTGATCAGGGTCACATCTCCCTCACGGTACACAGCGGAGCGGTTTACGGGATTCCCGCTGAGATGCCGGTGCCCGAAAAGGTGCAGGGCCGGCTGATTCATCCGATGCACGTCCTTAAAGCAGGAAAAGCCTTGGTGGAATTCATCATCCCCGTCTCCTACGCCCTTTAACGGCGCATGGGTGACGAAAATATCGATCTTTCGATTGCGCCGGAGCTCTGTCTGCAGTCTCCGGACACGCTTTTCCATCTGGCTTTCGGTAAACTGGTAGTCGTTCGTGGGATCCGACCCCATACAGCCGCCCAAGCCTCCGATCCGCAATCCTTTGTATTCCAGTACCCGTCCATCCACGCTTTCACACCCGAACGGCGGTTTGCGGATGTATTCCTGATCATGATTGCCGAATACATAGAACAAAGGGGCCGGGATCATGGTGACCAGATAGCTGAGATAGGAGGACTTCAGATCTCCGCAGGAAATGATCAGCTCAATTCCGCTGAACACTTCCGGATCAAAGTGTTCCCATATGAACCGGCTCTCCATGTCCGAAACGGCGAGGATCTTCATGGTTATCCCGACTCCGCCCGGCGTTCAGTCTTCATGACCATGATGTCCATGGTCGTGATGGTCGTGGTGATCATGTTCATGCCCGTGGTGATGCTCATGCTCATGGCAGGCACATTCTTCGCCGTGCTCATGGTCGTGGTGATGGTGGTCATGGTCATCGCAGGAACAATCCCCGCTGTGCTCATGGTCATGGTGATGATGTTCACATTCATGGGCATAGACGCACCACTGGCCATTCTGGCCGGCAATGGCTGCCGCCATTCCCTCCAGGCGGTCCTCCAGGGCTTCCAGCTCCGCGCCGAACACGATACCGGTGATCCCCACTTCGGCGATCTCCGGCTCAACGGAAGGCAGTTCGCTGCCCTTTACCTCTACGGCGCCTCCGGTGGTAGAAAGCATAAGGGCATTCTCTGTCCCCCACTGAACATAGGCTTTGATGTGTCCGATCATTGCGTCCTGCTCATCCGCCCAGAGTACGGAGATCCGAAGCTGCTCCGCGATCTGATCGCGCAGAACCGCCACGCCCGCCGCAGGCTTCAGTTCGAATTTGGCAGAGGCGACCCGGGCTTCTTCATGAAGGCGGGCATTGATTTCGACTTTGATCATTGTCCTCTTACCTTTCCAGGAAAGCCCAGACCGCGTCGTCGATGGGCTTGTTTGCGATGACCTTATGCAGCTCCGCCTGGGGGTTGTAGGCATGTAGCTCACCGGCAATATGATCGGCGGTTTCCTCGTCCACCAGATCCACCTTATTCAAGAGGATACAGTCGGCAGAATCCACCTGCGCCTCAATGAGCTGGGGCATATAGCTGTGCAGCCGTTTCCATCTTCCCGCATCCGCCATGGAAAGGATCTTGACCGGGATCTGGAAGCAGGCTTCCACGTTATTCTTGATCTCAAGGGGATAGGCTACTCCGGTCGCTTCGATAATGACCCACTCCGGATCCACCGTTTCCCGAATGGTCCGAATATCGCTGATCAGATCCGCTCCGCCAGTGCAGCATGCGCACCCTGCAAAGAGTTCCCGGACGGCCAGCCCCTGTGCCTTCAGGACCTTATCGTCCACACCCACCTCGCCGATCTCATTTTCAATGATCATGACGCTGGTATCTTTGCGGCCGCTGCGCCGCACCATATAAGCGGCCATCTGCAGTAACGCGCTGGTTTTCCCTGAGCCGAGAAACCCGCTCAGAAGCAACACTTTCATACCCGGAAAACCCCTTTCTCACAGATTAACAATAGCCCAAAACCCTGGGAATGTCAACCGAGCCGCCGCAGGCGATATGCGAACAGCTTCGCCGTTTACTGCGCCGGGGACGGAGATGCGGTGGCATAATTCAGATTGGTAGTGAGGTAGCCGCTGGACACCCAACCAAATTTTCCGTCATAGTATACCAGGTACCACTTACCGCCATCGCTCTTGGCAACGGCGCCGACCTTGGTGGCATCGGGGATAGAGCCGATCTGCTTATAGGAGGTACCCGGACCGGAGCGCATGTTCAGCGCACTGGAAACGGTCACCGCATAATATACGTAATCATCATAGATGCTGTCTTCCCCCGGAACAACCTCAAGATCCGGGTATTTGGACAGATCCAGCCATCCCTTGCGGCCGGGTTCCGGGGTGGGTTCGGCAGTTGGTTCTGGCGTAGCCGGCACTTCGGTCGCTGCAGGCTTCGTGGTGGGGATCATGCTGGGAGATGCAGAAGCGGCAGTATTCTCCGCCGGTTCGGCGGATACAGCGGTCGTATCGGAGGGTTTCGGCGTGGTCTTTCCTTCGCTGCCCCGAATCGTGCGGTACAAGAACACCACCAGGAAGATATTCAGCAGCAGGCTGATCCCCAGCAGGATCAACAGAAGCAGGTTGGTGCGGGAGACGGAATCCGCTTTCTGTCTGGCTTCCTGAAGGGAACGGCGATCGCTTGATCCCTCATCCTCAGAACCAATGGGCTGCATGACTCTGGTATCCCCGCTGAGCTTCCTTGCCGGCTTCTGGACTTCGGCCGCAGCGGGCTTAGCCTGGGCGGCCGCCTCGTTCAGCATCTGTTCCGTATCGCCGATCTTGATGTTCAGTTCTCTGACCGCCTCTACAGCGGGGCCATACCCCTGCCTGGCAGACTGTTTGAGCCAATAGACTGCCTGCCGGGAATACTCCTTGATCTCCTCGTCTCGCTCCGCTTCTTTCAATCGTTTTCCATATTGCTCGGCCAGATCATACTGGGCGATCATATTGCCGTTTTTGGCTTCCTGCATCAGCTCTTCCAGATTCATGGCGCACCTCCTCATTTATCCATATTCCATTATACAAAATGTGCCCCGGAAGTCAACCATTTTCCCTTTTCTCCCCTGCTTCGAAAGACCCATCCGGCCGTATTCTCATTCTTGCAAAACCGTGCCGGCTGTGCTAGTATGGCAATGTTTTATTTCGCTAAATGAAAGTGGTAATCCAGATGAACGGAATTTTCATTCCCGGAGAGATTCTTCTCCCCCGAGTTGATGATATGAGCCTCTGGTCCGTTATAGCCTGCGACCAGTTTACCTCCCAGCCGGAATATTGGGCAAAGGTGGAGGAATTGGTGGGAGACTCCCCCAGCACACTCCGGCTGATGCTCCCCGAAGCCTATCTTGAACTGCCGGATCAGGCGCAACGGTCCCGGTCAATCATCCATACCATGGATGAGTACCTGAAGAGCGGGTTATTCCGCACCCTGGAAAAATCGTATATATATGTGGAGCGCACCTTGTCGGGCGGCAAACTGCGTCGCGGCCTTCTTGGACTTCTCGATCTGGAAGCCTATGATTACCATGAGGATTCCGTTTCCCTGGTCCACGCGACGGAGGGGCTGGTCCAGGAACGCATTCCGCCTCGCCTTGCTTTGCGCCGTGAAGCCGATCTGGAATGCGCTCACCTGGTACTTTTCTTTGATGATCCCGACTTCCGGATTTACACCGAAACCGTACGGAACGAGGGAGAACTCCTGTACGATTTCGATCTTATGCTGGGAGGCGGGCATCTTCGCGGCTGGCGCATATCCGGCGAAGGCGCAGATCGGCTTCTGGGGACACTGAACCGGCTGGCCGATCCGGGAATCCTGAGAGCCAAATACGGGGATTCCGCCGCGCCGGTACTGTACGCCGTGGGAGACGGGAATCACAGCCTGGCTACCGCAAAGCAGAACTGGGAACGAATCCGGGAAACCCTGACTCCTGCTCAGCGGGAAAGGCATCCCGCTCGCTACACTCTGGCAGAGCTGGTGGACCTCCATGAACCCTCCATAGAATTCGAGCCCATTCACCGCGTGCTCTTTGACACGGATGAGCATGCTTTTTTGGAGGAAGCCGCCTGCCGGTTCCCGGACAGGGAAAGCGCGCATCCTTTCCGCTGCCTGACGGCGGCGGGCTCTGCCACGCTGTCCGCCCAGGGCACCATCGGCCAGGCCATCGCCGCCCTGGATGCGTTTCTGCTGGATTATGCCCATCGGCACGGCGGACGGATCGACTATATCCATGGTATGGCAGACGCGGTTGCCCTGTGTTCCTCCCCGGGACGGGCTGCCCTGCTCATGCCGGAGATGAATAAACGGGATCTGTTCCCTTCCATTATCACCAGCGGCGTTCTGCCGAAGAAGAGCTTTTCCATCGGTCCCGCCCTGGATAAGCGCTATTATCTGGAATGCCGTAAGATCACCTGAGAGGATCAGCCGCAAACAAATCGAGATAGTATAGCGGCCCGGAGATGCGATTTGCATTCTCCGGGCCAAATGCTCACCAGATGAAATTCGAGCGGAGCATTTCTCCGTTGTCCATCAGGATATCCTCGCCGGTAATAGACCGATTCACCGCCGTCAGATACCAGGCCAGTTCAGCTACCTCTTCCGGCTCAGCCCATTTTCCCAAAAGGGTCTCCGCCCGCACCGCCGCATACAGGTCCTCCCGTTCCAGGATATGCCGGTTTGCGGGGGTGATCACCCCTCCGGGCGATATGCTGTTGCAGAGTATGCGCCTGGGCGCCAGGGTCAGGGCAAGATTCTTCATATACCCTACGATCCCCGCCTTGCTGG
>CAMZJG010000083.1 GCA_947307505.1 uncultured Clostridia bacterium
CGTTCCGCACCCGCTTGTTCTTCGCCGCGTCAATGCCCCCTTCGCTTCAGCGCCCTGCGCACCGGGGGTGCAGGGGAACGCCCCTGCCGCGCTCTTTCCCCGGTTTCTCTCGCGCCAGAGAAACCGGGCCGCCGGAGGCAACCCATCGGGGGAAATGGAACACCTCGCCGGTGAGGCGACCAGGGATATGAAAAGCAGCAGCAGGCAAATAGAAATCGGACCGCCGGAGACAACCCGCAAGGAAAGAAACGCCTCGCCGGCGAAACATTCTCCGGGACCTCCGCAGGAACAATGTCCGTACACAAAAACCGCCCCCGGTCCGAAGACCGGGGGCGGCGCATACATGATGGGTTCAGGGGAAAGCCTTACCGCTTAGTACATCCCCATGTCCCCGCCGGCGGGTGCGGCGGCAGCGGGTGCGGGCGGCTCGGGCTTGTCGGCCACGAGAGCCTCGGTGGTCAGGAGCATGGCGGAGACGCTGGCGGCGTTCATCAGGGCGCTGCGGCAGACCTTCGCGGGATCCACGATGCCGCTGGCCAGCATATCGCAGTAGACTTCCTTGGCGGCGTCAAAGCCGAAGTTGGGATCGCCCGCGGACTGGACCTTCTCCAGGATGACGGAGCCTTCCAGACCGGCGTTGGCCGCGATCTGGCGGATGGGGGCCTCCAGGGCCTTGGCGATGATGGCAGCGCCGGTCTTCTCGTCGCCTTCCATGCTGTCCAGGATGGCCTTGACGGCCTTGCTGGCGTTCACGTACACGGAGCCGCCGCCGGCCACGATGCCTTCTTCCACAGCGGCGCGGGTGGCGTTCAGCGCGTCTTCCACGCGGAGCTTCTTCTCCCGCATCTCGGCCTCGCTGGGGGCGCCGACCTTGATGACGGCCACGCCGCCGCTGAGCTTGGCCAGCCGCTCCTGCAGCTTCTCCCGATCGTAATCGGAGGTGGTGACTTCGATCTGGGCGTTGATCTGATGGATCCGGGCCTTGATCTCTTCCTGGCTGCCGGCGCCGTCCACGATGGTGGTGGTCTCCTTGGTGACCTTGACCTGGCGGGCGGTACCCAGGACCTCCACGCCCACGTCCTTCAGCTCATAGCCCACGTCGGTGCTGACCACCTGGCCGCCGGTGAGGGTGGCGATATCGATGAGCATCTCCTTGCGCCGGTCGCCGAAGCCGGGGGCCTTGACGCAGACGCAGGTGAAGGTGCCGCGCAGCTTGTTGAGGATGATGGTGGCCAGGGCTTCGCCCTCCACGTCCTCAGCGATGACCAGCAGCTTCCGGCCCTGCTTCACCACCTGCTCCAGCAGGGGCAGCATCTCCTGGATGTTGCTGATCTTCTTGTCGGTGATGAGGATATAGGGATCGTCCAGGACGCATTCCATCTTATCCGCGTCGGTCACCATATAGGGGGTGATATAGCCGCGGTCGAACTGCATGCCTTCCACGATCTCGCTGTAGGTCTCGGCGGTCTTGCTCTCTTCCACGGTGATGACGCCGTTCTGGCCGACCTTCTCCATGGCCTCGGCAATGAGCTTGCCGATGAAGGGATCGCCGGAGGAGATGGTGCCGACCCGGGTGATGTCCTCGGTGCCGCTCACATTGTGGGCAGCGCCTTTGATGCTCTCCACAGCCGCGTCCACGGCCTTCTGGATGCCCCGGCGCATGACCATGGGGTTGGCGCCGGCGGCGATGTTCTTCAGGCCTTCCTTCACGATGCTCTGAGCCAGCAGGGTGGCGGAGGTGGTGCCGTCGCCGGCCACATCGTTGGTCTTGGTGGCCACTTCGCGCACCAGGTAGGCGCCCATGTTCTCAAAGGGGTCCTCCAGCTCGATCTCCTTGGCGATGGTCACGCCGTCGTTGGTGATGAGGGGAGAGCCGTATTTCTTTTCCAGGACCACGTTCCGGCCCTTGGGGCCCAGGGTGATCTTAACGGTATCGGCAAGATGATCGACGCCGCGCTCCAGAGCGCGCCGGGCGTCCTCGCCGTAAGTCAGCTTTTTCGCCATTGTTCCTTACCTCCTGTTAGTCTTCCACCACGGCCAGAATGTCGTTCTGCCGCACGATGGTGTATTCCACGCCGTCAACCTTGACCTGGGTGCCGCTGTACTTGCCGGTGATGACCTTGTCGCCGGGTTCCACGGTCATCTCGACTTCGTTGCCGTCCACCAGGCCGCCGGGGCCTACGGCGATGACTTCAAAGATCTGGGGCTTTTCCTGGGCGGCGCTGGTGAGGATGATGCCGGCCTTGGTGGTCTCCTCCGCGTCCACCTGCTTCACGATCACGCGATCAGACAAAGGGATGAGCTTCATGGTATATACCTCCATATGCGTAAAATGCGCTTTAGTTTTGTGGTATTAGCACTCATTCACTCTGAGTGCTAACGCCATATATAATAACCCAAGTATACCCATTGTGCAAGCATAAAATAGCGAATAATCGGAGAAAAATTCAGAAAATCCAAGGAATAGATGCAAATTCCTTGGATTTTCAAGCTGAATGAGAGAATTGCTTAAAATATCTCCCGTTTTCTTGATTTGAAAATCAGAAATACATATACAGCTGACAGGGAATGGAGCCGTTATACAGCTTCCGGCGCTTTGCCGCCCGGCGGCCGAAGCTCTTTTCGAAATCCAGGCTGGAGGTGAGAACGTAGAAACGCCAGTCCTTTTCCCCCCGCCAGGCCCGGCCCATGCCCCGGTACAGGGCTTCCGCCTGGGCGGCGTCCAGGAGCCGGTCCCCGTAGGGCGGATTGGTCAGCAGGATGCCGGGGCCCTCCGGCAGCGCCCGCTCCAGGGCGTCCGCCTGAGAAAACTCGATGTCCTCCGCCACCCCCGCCAGCTCCGCGTTGCGCCGGGCGATCTCCAGGGCGGCAGGGTCGATATCACTGGCAAAAACCCGGTAGGGGCCGGGGTACTCCCTGCTCCGGGCGGCCTCCCGCTCCTCCCGCCAGAGCTTCTCCGGGATCGACACCCATTTCTCCGCAATAAAACTTCGGTTCAGCCCCGGGGCCCTGTTCCGGGCGGCCAGGGCGGCTTCAATGGCGATGGTGCCGGAGCCGCAGAAGGGGTCCAGCACGGCTTCCTTTCCCTTGAAGCGGCTGAGCTTCACCATGGCTGCCGCCAGGGTCTCCCGCAGGGGGGCCAGGTTGGAATTCTGCCGCCAGCCCCGCTTATGGAGGCTGACGCCGCTGGTATCCAGGTACAGGGAGGCCCGGTCCTTCATCAGGGAGAAGCGTATGGGGCAGACGGAGCCGGTCTCCGGCAGCTGTTCCGCCCGGTAGGCCTGCCCCAGCCGGGTGGCCACGGCCTTTTTCACGATGCGCTGACAGTCCGGGATGGACTTCAGGGCGCTGTCCAGACTGGAGCCCTTCACCGGGAACTGGGCCCGGTAATCGATGAGCTTTTCCCATTCCAGGGCCTTTGTGCCCTCAAACAGGGCGTCGAAGGTGGGGGCGGGGAATTCACCCAGGAGGACGTAGACCCGCTCCCCGGTGCGGAGCCACAGGTTGGCCCGCACCAGGTCCCGCTCGTCCCCATCGAAGAGGACCCGGCCGGTCTCGCTGCGCACGTTCCGGCAGCCCATGTATTTCAGCTCGTCTGCCGCCAGCCCCTCCAGACCGAAGAGGCAGGGGACGCAGAGGGTGAGTTCCATCTTACCGGCCTCCCTTCGCCGTATAGCTGTGCCAGTTTTCCACCTGCCGGTGGGCGGTGATCACCAGCCCCGCGGCCTCCAGAGCGGCCCGGACCTCGTCCTGACGCCCATCGATGATGCCGGAGCAAATGAGGCTTCCTCCGGGCTCCAGCCACCGGGCGGCGTCCCGGCTCATGGCGATGATCACGTCCGCCACGATATTCAGGAAGATCAGGGGGTACTTCCGTTCCCCGATGCGGCTGCGCAGGGCATAGTCCGAAAGGGCGTCCCCCGCCAGAACCTCCAGCCGGTCCTCCACCCCGTTCAGGGCGGCGTTCGACCGGGCGATATCCGGGGCCTTGGGGTCGATGTCGCAGCCCAGGGCGGTCTTCGATCCCAGCACCAGGGCGGCGATGGAGAGGATCCCGCTGCCGCAGCCCAGGTCCAGCACCGCTTCCGCGGCGGGGGCGATATCCTCCGCCGCCTCCAGACACATGCGGGTGCTGGGGTGGGCGCCGGTGCCGAAGATCAGCCCGGGATTCAGCCGCAGGGGAAGCCGGCCGCCGGATTCCGGCACCGCCTCCCACTCCGGCACGATCAGGAGCTTTTTCCCCACGGCGATGGGGCGGTAATACTGCTTCCAGTTGTTCTCCCAGTCCTCATCCCGCAGGGAGGCGGTGACGGGGGAGGGATACCCTGCCTTTTCCAGGGCTTCCCGCAGCGACAGGAGGGTCTTCCGCCCTTCCTCGTCCTCCGGAAGATAGAACTTCACCCGGCACACTCCCTGACGGGAGGCCAGGAAATCCTCGTCGATATAATCCCAATACTGGGTATCCTTTTCCATGAATTCCCGCAGGTCCGCCTCGTCCTCCACCACCAGGCCCGAGACCCCCAGGTCCTCCAGAAAGGCGCAGAGCTTTTCCGTTCCCCGGTCTCCCGCCTCCACGCAAACCTCCAGCCAGCGCATGGCCAAACCTCCTCAGTCTACCCGATTCCGCCGCTCTCCCCGCAGGAAGGCGGCGATATTTTCTCCGATCTCCCGGATGCACCGCTGCCGGGTCTCCATCCCGCCCCAGGCCATGTGGGGGGTGAAGCACACGTCCTCCCGCTCCCGGATGGCGTAAAAGGGGTGGTCCTCCGGGAAGGGCTCGGCGCTGTACACGTCGATCCCCAGGCCTCCCAGTCTGCCCTCTGTCAGGGCCTCCGCCAGGGCGGCCTCGTCCGCCACCGCCCCCCGGGCCACATTGATGAAGAGGCAGGACGGTTTACATAAGCCGATCAGCTCCCGGCTGAACAGACCCCGGGTGGCGTCGTTCAGAGGCAGGTGGACGGAGAGGATATCCGACTGCCGGCACAGTTCCTCCAGGGGAACGAAGGGATCCTCCGGTTCGGGATGGGCCCGCCAGCAGAGGACCCGACAGCCCAGGACCTGCGCGATTTCCGCCACCCGGCGGCCGATGCGGCCGTAGCCCGCCACGCCCCAGATCATGCCCCGGAGCTCATGGTACACGGGGGATAGGATGTTGGCGGTGGTCCCCCGGGAATACCGGCCGGAGCGCACCGCGGCGGTATAGGACCCCAGATGCTCCGTCAGGTACAGGGCCATGGCGGCGGTGAGCTGGGCCACGCTGTCCGTGGAGTACCCGGCCACGTTGCACACGGCGACGCCGTGCTCCCGGCACCAGGCGGTATCGATATTGTCATACCCCGTGGCGGCGATGCAGATGAGCTTCAGCCTGCCGTTTCCCGCCAGGTTCTGCGGGCCCAGGCGCAGCTTGTTCACCAGGGCCACGTCCGCCTCCCGCAGCCGTTCGGGGATCTCCTCCGGGGCGGTGGCGGGGTAACAGGCCGTTTC
>CAMZJG010000084.1 GCA_947307505.1 uncultured Clostridia bacterium
GCATCCGCCAGGGTGACGTGATCACGAAGCTGGGCGACGAGGAGATCAAGACCAATGCCGATCTGTCCACCGCGAAAAAGGCCTACAAGGCCGGGGATACGGCGGAGGTCACGGTCTTCCGCGGCGGCGAATACCTGACTCTGAAGGTGACCTTCGATGAGAAGAAGCCGGACCGGCCTTCCTCCAATGCCCCTGAAGACAATCAGCCTGCGGAGAACACCCCCGAACCCGCCCCCTATGGGGAAGGCGGCGGCCAGAGCCTCTGGGATTTCTTCTTCGGTCAGATCATCCCCAAGGAGAACGAGGAGCCCCAGGAGACCCCTGCCCCTGACGGCGACGGTGCGCCGGGCCACTTCGGCAGTTGAGACAGTCTGAGCTGATCAATAAAATTGGATTTGCCGGAGCTCATTTGAGCTCCGGCTCTTTGCTATTCGTCCAGCTTGAGGACCGCCATGAAGGCCTCCTGGGGCACCGAGACCGTGCCCAGGGAGCGCATCTTCTTTTTGCCCTCCTTCTGTTTTTCCAGGAGTTTCTTTTTTCTGGTGATATCACCGCCGTAGCACTTGGCCAGCACGTCCTTCCGCAGTGCTTTGATGGTTTCCCGGGCGATGATCTTGCCGCCGATGGCTGCCTGCACGGGGACCTCGAACATCTGACGGGGAATATTGTCCTTCAGCTTTTCACAGATGCGCCTTGCACGGGGATAGGCCTTGTCACGGTGGACGATGAAGCTCAGGGCGTCCACCATATCCCCGTTCAGGAGGATATCCAGCTTCACCAGGTCGCTGGGCCGGTAAGATTCCAGGGTGTAGTCCAGGGAGGCGTAGCCCTTTGTCCGGGATTTCAGGGCATCGAAGAAATCATAGATGATCTCGTTCAGCGGCAGGTGGTAATGGAGCTCCACCCTGTCGTCCCCCTGGTAGACCATATCCTTGAACTCCCCCCGCCGGTCCTGGCACAGATCCATGATATTCCCCACGTAGACCTGGGGCGTCATGATGCTGGCCGCTACATAGGGCTCCTCCGCCTCCAGGATCTGACTGGGATCCGGGTAGTTCAGGGGATTATCGATCATCTGCACCGTGCCGTCCGTCTTCGTCACCCGGAAGATGACGCTGGGAGCGGTGGTGATCAGTTCCAGGTTATATTCCCGTTCCAGCCGCTCCGAGATGATCTCCATGTGCAGAAGCCCCAGGAAGCCGCAGCGGAAGCCGAAGCCCAGAGCCGCGGAGGTCTCCGGTTCATAGGAGAGGGCGGCGTCGTTCAGCTTCAGCTTTTCCAGCGCGTCCCGAAGGTCCGGGTACTTGGCGCCGTCTGCCGGGTACAGGCCGGAAAAGACCATAGGCTGGGCGGGACGGTAGCCCGGAAGAGGCTCGGACGTGGGTTCCTCCGCTCCGGTGACCGTATCCCCCGGCTGGGTATCCGCCACGTTTTTGATGCTGGCGGTAAAGTAGCCCACGTCCCCTGCCCGCAGCTCCTCGCAGGGGGCCAGGCGCAGGGCGCCCATATGGCCCACCTCCACCACCTTGTACTCCGCTCCGGAGGCCATGAGCCTCACGTTCATCCCGGTCTTCAGGGTGCCCTCCCGCAGGCGGAGATAGACGATGACCCCCACGAAAGGATCATACTGGCTGTCGAAAACCAGCGCCTTCAGCGGCGCATCCGGATCCCCCTTCGGGGCGGGTACCCCCCGGACGATCTCCTTCAGCACCTGGTCGATGTTCAGCCCCAGCTTTGCGGAGATCTCCGGCGCATCCATGGCGGGGATCCCGATCACATCCTCGATCTCCGTTTTCACCTTATGGGGATCCGCCCCGGGCAGGTCGATCTTGTTCAGCACCGGAAGGATCTCCAGGTCGTTATCCAGAGCCAGATATGTGTTCCCCAGGGTCTGGGCCTCGATCCCCTGCCTGGCGTCCACCACCAGCAGGGCCCCCTCGCAGGCGGCGAGACTGCGGGAGACCTCATAATTGAAGTCCACATGCCCCGGGGTGTCGATCAGGTTCAGGTGATAGGTCTGCCCGTCGTCATCCTGATACTCCATGCTCACGGCCCGGGCCTTGATGGTGATGCCCCGTTCCCGCTCCAGATCCATATTATCCAGGATCTGCGCTTCCATATCCCGCTCGGCCACGGCGTGACAGCTTTCCAGGATCCGGTCCGCCAGGGTGCTCTTGCCATGGTCGATATGGGCGATGATGCAGAAATTGCGGATCCTATCCTGCTCGATCATACCTGTTCCCTCCACTCGTCCCAGAATCCCCGCAGCACGTTCTCCGCCCGCTCCGCCAGTTCCGGAGGCAGGGACAGGTCAGGCGCGCCGGGCTGGCCGGGCATCATTCTTGCCTTGGTCAGACCGGAATAGGCTTCCCACAGGCTTTGGCTCAGCTCCGGCGGGAACTGGCAGCAGCCCTCCCGGTCATAGTTCCTCAGCAGGGCGTAAAGACCGACTGTGAACCATTCCTCCGCCATTCGGCAGCTTTCCCGATCTCCCTTTTCCCCCAAGGCGCGGATCAGATCGGACAGGGCTTTTATCCCGGTCTCCCCCAGGCGCAGGAGAGAGGGATCCCACTTCTCCCCGTCCGGCATTGCCGTACGCACCGAGGTCCTGCCCAGGAGATAGTCCGCCGAGACGCCGTAATAATCGCAGGCCTCCGCCACAAAGGCCAGGCCCGGCTCTCTCAATCCGTTCTCATAATGGCTCAGGAGCGCCTGGGATATATGCAGGTCGGCGGCGGCGGTGCGCTGATTCAGACGCCGCTCCTTTCTGAGACGGCACAGGATGGCCGGAAAGGTCTCTCCCATCCCCGTTCTCCCCCTTTTGTTCTCTGATTGATTACGAAGAGTATACCCCAAATCCCAGTCTGTGTAAAGCTTGAGCTCACTTTCCCGGTCCTCCGTGAAAAATGGCTTGTAGTTCCGCAGCTTGTGTGGTACACTAGCTTGTAATGAGCTGTCGGCAAAGACGCCGAGGCTCCGGACAACTCTCAATGACCGAAAGGAGAGTCGGCATGGTCAAAATGAATACCGATAAAGGCTATATTCGCATATCCAACGACGTGTTCACCACCCTGGTCGGCGCCGCGGCCACCAGCTGCTTCGGCGTACGGGGCATGGCCAAGCGTTCCGCCAGCGACGGCCTGGTCCATCTGCTGAAAACGGAAGCCATGGGAAAGGGTGTTCGGGTCTCTTTCCACGAGGGCGAGGAAGCCATTTCCATCGAGCTGCACATCATCGTCAAGACCGGTGTGAATATCCCGGTGATCTGCGATTCCATCAGCAGCGCCGTGCGCTACAAGATCACCGAGGCCACCGGCGTGCAGGTGCGTTCCGTGGATGTTTTCGTCGATTCCATACTGCCCGATTGAACACGGAGGATAGATAGATGACAGAAATTCTGGATAGCCGGCTGTTTTGCGGCATGGTCATCAATGCGGCTGCCGCAGTGGAGAGCCGCAGCCAGGAAATCAACGAGCTGAATGTTTTTCCCGTACCCGACGGGGATACGGGCACCAATATGAGCATGACCCTCAACAATGCCTCCAGGGAACTGAGCAAGGGCTTTCCCGCCACTCTGGGAGCCGCCGCGGAGGTCACCGCCTCCGCCATGCTGCGGGGCGCCCGCGGCAACAGCGGCGTGATCCTTTCTCTTCTGTTCCGGGGCATGTCCAAATCCCTGAAGGATAAGAACACCGCCACCTGCGCGGAGCTGGCCGCCGCCATGAACGAGGGCGTTTCCGCCGCGTACAAGGCCGTGATGAAGCCCACGGAGGGCACCATCCTTACCGTTTCCCGCCTGGCTTCCGCCGCCGCCGTGGATGCCGCCGGGGACACGACGGATATGGAGATCATGCTGGAGAAGGCCATCGGTGTGGGCGACGTCGCCCTGGACAACACCGTGGAGCAGAATCCCGTGCTGAAGAAGGCCGGCGTGGTGGACGCCGGGGGCATGGGCTACCTCATCATTCTCCGGGCGTTCCTCGCCGCAGCCAGAGGGGAGAACATCGAAGCCGTCAAGGCAGATCCCGCTGCCGGCCGCCGGGAAGAGAGCGTCTTCGCCCGCTTCGATACGGAGGAGGATATCCATTTCCCCTACTGCACCGAATTCATTGTCCAGAAGGACAACAAAAAATCCGTGGACAGCCTCCGGGATTTCCTCTCCTCCATCGGGGACAGCGCCGTGGTGCTGGACGATGAGGAGCTCATCAAGGTCCATGTCCATACCGACCGTCCCGGCGACGTGCTGACAGAGGCCCTGACCTACGGCAGCCTGCTGACGGTGAAGGTGGAAAACATGCGGGAACAGCATACCAGCAAGCTCCAGGAGGCGGAAACCGCCGGAGCTTCCGTGCCGCCGCAGAAGCCGGAACCGGAAAAGCGGGCGCCCACCCAGCCGCTGAGCATCGTATCCGTCTGCGCCGGGGATGGACTCACCGCCCTGTTCCATGAGCTGGGCGCCGATCAGGTAGTCACCGGCGGGCAGACCATGAATCCCTCCACGGAGGATATCCTCCGGGCGGTGGAGCTGTCCGCGGGGGCGGCGGTGA
Organism: uncultured Clostridia bacterium; assembly: GCA_947307505.1. The sequence goes on from CAMZJG010000084.1 coordinate 4,548, forward strand.
TCGTGCTGCCCAACAACAAGAATATCGTCATGGCCGCCCAGCAGTGCGCCGGGCTGACGGACAAGAAGGTCATCGTCATCCCCACCGCCTCCATCCCCCAGGGGATCTCCGCCATCCTGGCAGCGGATCTGGAGCTCTCTCCCGAGGTGAACGAGGCCGAGATGCTGGAAGCCAGCAAGCGGGTCTCCTCCATTTCCGTCACCTATGCCGCCCGGGATTCCTCCTTCGATGGGCTGGATATCCGGGCCGGACAGTATCTGGCCCTGCTGGAGGGCAAGCTCCTCTGCTGCACGGACAGCATGGAGGAACTGGCGGACAAGGTCGCCGAAGCCGTGTCCCAGGCCGAGCTGGTCAGCCTCTTCTACGGCATGGATGTTTCCCCGGAGCAGGCGGAGGCCTTCTCCGCCTCCCTGGGCGGGAAGCTGCCGGAAGCCGAGCTCTCCCTGGTAGCCGGGGGACAGCCGGTGTACTATTACCTCATTTCAGCAGAATAAACTGTAACGAAAAAACTTGCCGTCAGCGTGTCGTCAAGCCTTGTCGACACGCTGACAGCGCTAAACGGGAGGAATCACCTTGTCTCAGCGAAAAAAGCAGGGTTTCGTGGAAGGCGCCGCCATCCTCACCGCCAGCACCATCCTCATCAAGATCCTGGGAGCCGTCTTCAAGATCCCCCTGTCGAACATCATCGGCAAGTCGGCCATGGGGGATTTCGGTGTTGCCTACAATATCTATGCCCTGCTGCTCACCCTTTCCACCGCGGGCCTACCTGTGGCTCTGAGCCGCATGGTCTCCGAGGCGGACGCCCTGGGGCGGCAGAACCAGGTCCGGCGCACCTTCGTGGTGGCCCGGACGGCCTTTTTCGTACTGGGAATGATCAGCACGCTCTTTATGCTGATCTTCAGCCGGTATCTGGCGGACTTCATGG
>CAMZJG010000085.1 GCA_947307505.1 uncultured Clostridia bacterium
ACGACAACTCCATCCAGCAGTTCATCGAGTTCCCCACCCTCCTGGACGATGAATTCGACGAGTTCTTCACCGACCGCACCGGCTGGGCCCTGCGCAAGCAGCTCTTCCGTGAATCCACCCTGCTGGAGCCCTTCTCCAAGCTCTTCGTGGGCAACCGGTTCAGCGCCCGGATGATGGCCTCCCAGGTCTCCACACCGGAATTCAAGAAGATGATGGAGACCCTGTGGAAGATCAACGATATGAACCAGGAGTATCGGAAGAACGCGGAAAAGCTGAACAAGACCGTGTATGAGATGGGCTACCCCGTCTTCCGGGGCGGCGGCGCGGCGGTCCCCTTTGACAGCTACTCCGACGGGCTCCGGGGCACGATTCTTTCTCTCCAGGACCTGTACGAGAATACGGAGATCGTGGAGAAGTACATCGAAGAATCCATCGGCCCCATGCTGGAGATGATCCGCATGCAGGGGAAGAACCCCGCCTCCAAGGGCAAGCACGTGTTCATGGCCCTCCACAAGGGCATGGACGGCTTCATGAGCGATGAGCACTACAGGAAGTACTACTGGCGGCATCTGCAGATGATCATCGAGGAGATCATCAAGGCGGGCATGGTGCCCTACATCTTCTGTGAGGGCAAGTACAATTCCCGGCTGGACTGCCTGACGGAAGTCACCCCGGGCAAGGTGTTCTATCATTTCGAGGAAGTGGACATGGCAGTGGCAAAGAGCAAGCTGAAGGATATCGCCTGCATTGCCGGCAGCTTCAGCACCAACCTGCTCCAGTTCGGCACCCCGGACCAGGTGCGGGACGAGGCCAAGAAGCTGCTGGATATCTGCGCCCCCGGCGGCGGCTTCATCTTCATGACCAGCTCCGGCCTCAGCCATGTGAAGCGGGAGAACGTGGAGGCCATGTTCGAGACCGTGCGGCTGTACGGAAAATACTGATCGATTTGGTCGGCTCTCCCCGCATCCTTGGGATGCGGGGAGAGTTTTTTGCGGGAATGGCTTGCAAAGCATGCATCTGTTAAACTATAATCTTTTTATGAAATCTATGCGAGAAAAAGGAGGAATCAGCATGAAAAATTCACCGGTGAAAACCATCGTATCCATCGGCATCGGCGCTGCGCTCTTCTTTGTGCTGGGCCGCTTCGTGGCGATCCCCAGCCCCGTCCCCAATACCAGCATCTGCATCCAGTACGGCCTGCTGGCTTTCATGGCCGTTCTCTTCGGCCCTCTGGCCGGCGCGCTCATCGGCCTGATCGGCCATTTCCTCATCGACCTCTCCTGGGGCTACGGCATCTGGTGGAGCTGGGTCATCTGCTCCGGCATCTTCGGCCTGCTCATGGGCTTCGCCGGGAAAAAGATCCGGCTTGAGGACGGCACGTTCGGCGGCAAGGAGATCGCGATTTTCAACATCGCCCAGGTCATCGCCCACCTCATCTGCTGGGTGGTGGTCGCGCCGATCCTGGATATCGTGATGTATGCCGAACCGGCCAACAAGGTCTTTCTCCAGGGTCTGGTGGGCAGCGTTTCCAACATCGTCACCACCGCCATCATCGGCACGCTGCTGTGCATCGCCTACGCTGCGTCCAAGCCCAAAAAGGGCAGCCTGAAGGAAGAGAAATAACGCGGGATACGGATACGGCGGGAGGCATGCTCCCGCCGTATTGATTATTGCACATGAGGGATCGCCATGAAGGACACCACCGAACGGGAACCCATTATTGAATTCCGGGATTTCGGCTTTCAGTACAACGCCCAGGCGGAGCCTACCCTGAAGGGGATCGATCTGCAGATCCGCAAGGGGGAAAAGGTACTGATCGCCGGCCCCTCGGGCTGCGGCAAATCCACTCTGGCCCACTGCATCAACGGACTCATCCCCTTTGCTTACCGGGGAACCATCACCGGCAGCGTCACCGTCCGGGGCAGGGAGACGAAGGATCTGAGCATCTTCGCTCTCTCCCGTACCGTGGGCACCGTCCTTCAGGATTCGGACGGCCAGTTTATCGGTCTCACCGTGGCAGAGGATATCGCCTTCGCCCTGGAGAACGACTGCGTGCAGGAACCTGAGCTTCATGACCGGGTGCTCAAAGCTGCCGGCGCGGTGGGGATCGACACCCACCTGCTCAACGCCCCGGACCAGCTTTCCGGAGGGCAGAAGCAGCGGGTGGCCATGGCCGGGGTGATGGTGGACGACGTGGAGGTCTTCCTGTTCGACGAACCCCTGGCCAATCTGGACCCGGCCACGGGGAAATCCGCCATGGAGCTCATCGATGAGATCCATGACCGCACCGGGGCTGCGGTGATCATCATCGAGCACCGGCTGGAGGACGTCCTCCACCGGAACATGGACCGGATCGTGCTCATGAACGAGGGGCGGATCATCGCGGACATGGACCCGGATACCCTGCTCAGCGGTGAGCTGCTCCGGAACCACGGCATCCGGGAGCCCCTGTACGTCACCGCCCTGAAATACGCCGGGGTCCGGGTGACCCCGGAGCTGAAGCCCAGCAGCATCCGTTCCCTGCGATTGGGGCCGGAGGAAAAGCAGAAGGTGCTGGACTGGTACCGCCGGACCCCGCCCAGGCCCGCGCCGCCCCCCAGGCCGGTGCTGCTGAAGGCAGAGGATGTGACCTTCTCCTACGACGGCCGGAGGGAGACCCTCTCCCACATCTCTCTGGAGATCTTCCGGGGGGAAAGCCTGGCCATCGTGGGGACCAACGGGGCGGGAAAATCCACCTTCTCCAAGGTGGTATGCGGCTTCGAGAAGCCCCAGTCCGGGACCCTGTGCTTTACCGGGCTGGACTGGCCCTCCCTCTCCCTGAAGGAACGGGCGGATCATGTGGGGTATGTGATGCAGAACCCCAACCAGATGATCTCCAAGCCCATGATCTTCGATGAGGTGGCCATGGGTCTCCGGAATCGGAACGTACCGGAGGAGGAGATCCGTCCCCGGGTGGAGCAGGCGCTGAAGACCTGCGGCCTGTGGCCCTTTCGGAACTGGCCGGTCTCCGCTCTGAGCTTCGGTCAGAAGAAACGGGTCACCATCGCTTCCATCCTGGTGCTGGAGCCGGAGATCATCATCCTGGACGAGCCCACGGCGGGTCAGGATTACCGCCATTACACGGAGATCATGGAATTCCTCCGGGAGCTGAACGCCCGGGGAGTCACGGTGGTGATGATCACCCACGATATGCACCTGATGCTGGAATACGCGGAACGGAGCGTGGTCTTCTCCCAGGGCAGGGTGCTCGCGGACGACAGCTCCGCCGCCATCCTCACGGATCCGGACCTGGTCCGCCGGGCCAGCCTCAAGGAGACCAGTCTCTACGATCTCGCCCTTCTCTGCGGCATCGACGAGCCGAAGGAATTCGTCCGGCGCTTCATCGATTATGAACGGGAGGCGTATCGGTCATGAGGAACATTTTCAACTATGTGGACCGCCCCTCCCCCATCCATCGCCTTACCGGGGCCACCAAGCTGGTCTGTCTGCTTCTGTGGAGCTTTGCCGCCATGAGCACCTATGACACCCGACTGCTGGTATTCCTGACGCTCCTGAGTCTGGTACTTTTCGCTCTGTCCCGGATCCGTTTTTCGGATGTCTCCTTCCTGGTGAGCTTCATGGCTGCCTTCATGGTCCTGAACAACGTGCTCATCTTCGTCTTCTCTCCCCAGCACGGGGTCACCCTATACGGGTCCAGCCATCCGCTCCTCAGCCTGGGCGGGCAGTATGTGATCACCCGGGAACAGCTTTTCTACCATCTGAATCTGGTACTCAAGTATTTTGCCACCATCCCCATCGTCCTGCTCTTTGTGTGCACCACCAACCCCAGCGAATTTGCCGCCTCCCTGAACCGCATCGGGATCAAGTACACCGTCGCCTATTCCGTGGCCCTGGCCCTGCGGTACATCCCGGATATCCAGAAGAACTACCATGAGATCAGCCAGGCCCAGCAGGCCAGAGGGATCGAAATGAGCCGGAAGCAGAACCTGGTGAAGCGGCTGAAAAGCGCCGCCGCCATTCTGATCCCGCTGATCCTCTCCAGCATGGACCGGATCGAGGTCGTTTCCAACGCCATGGAGCTCCGGGGCTTCGGCAAAGGGAAAAAACGGACCTGGTACATGGGCCGGCCTTTCCGCCCTGCCGACATTCTGGCCATGGTTTTCTGCGCGCTCCTGCTGGCCGCCGCCATCGTGCTGAACGTGTTGAACGGGGGCCGATTCTGGAATCCCTTCCGGTAATCGGCAATTTACCGGAAATCCGGCTTGCGAAGTCGGGATTTATATGCTAAACTGACTAAACAGCAAGAGGATAAACAAAATGAAACGATACAGGAGGCACACAGAATATGGGAACTTTTGTCACACTCAGCGGCGAGACCCAGGAATCTTTCCTGAACATCGAGCCCATCGACCTGACCTATACCGGTCTGAAGAAAGGCTGCCTGGCAGGTGAGGTGGCTGTGGTCACCGGCAGCGCCAGCAATGTGGGTCTGGGCTACGTCCGGGCGCTGGCCTGGGCCGGAGCCAAGGTGGTCATCGCGGACCTGAACGAGGAAGCCGGCGCGGAGGCGGAGCGGGTCATCAATCTGGAAAGCGGCCCGGACTGCGCCCTCTTCGTCAAGACCAACGTCACCCTTCAGGAGGATATCGACAACCTGGCGGAGAAGGCTTTCGCCAAATTCGGCAAGGTGGATCTGCTTCTGAACAACGCCATGAACATGCGGCTGAACGGGCCCATCCTCAGCTCTCCCGTCTCCGACCTGGAGCAGAGCTTCGCCATCTCCGGCAAGGGCGTGATGATGGCCATCAAAGCCTTCGTTCCCGCCATGATCGAACGGGGCCACGGTGTAGTCACCTACAGCGCCACCCAGTTCCACTACATGCCTCCCATGGTGGGCGGCAGCATGTACACCGCGGGCAAGGCGTCCGCCACCAGCCTGATCATGTCCCTGGCCAACGAGGTAAAGGGCAAGGGCGTATACGTCTTCTGCCTCACCCCCGCAGGCATCGGCCGGCCGGATTTCTCCAAGTTCCCGCCCCTGAAGCCGGGAGAAAAGCGCCGCATGTTCGGTATGCCCGGTTTCGAAGGCATGATCCCGCCGGAAGCCGGCGGCGCGGGCATGGTGTACAGCCTGCTCCACGCGGAACAGCTCCATGGCTCCGGCATCCTCATCAACGACGCCCTCATCGCCATGGACTTCCCCTTCCCCAAGCCCGAGAGCGTCAACCGCATGAAGGGCCGCAGACTCACGGACATGGAGCTCACCATGACCTTCTGCTACATGGGCAAGGGTTTCGACGAATAAGCACGCTTCGCACTGTGACATCCCGGGAGGCAGCACCTCCCGGGATGTTTTCATGCATGCAAAAATCCCGGAGCGGCGGACCGCTCCGGGATCGTTTCGTATTCGATTTCCTTACGCCTGAGCCTTGGCGGCGTTGATCTTCACGCCGGGGCCCATGGTGCTGGCC
>CAMZJG010000086.1 GCA_947307505.1 uncultured Clostridia bacterium
CCGCCGGAGGCAAATGTAACGAATACAACGGCAGTAGAATCTATTACCCCCGGCAGGGGCCCTCGCCGGCGGGGCGAAGTGCGATACGGCAGGCAAGGCAAGAGAAAACAGGAGCGCCCGGGGTCAGGCGCTCCTGCGGTATATACAGGGAAAAGGGGCGGTCAGGCCCACACGATCCAGAGGTACAGATAGCCCACGATCACGGCGGTGAGGGTATAGGGGATGCCGATGCGCATGAAATCTCCGAAGGAGCTCTCGTATCCTTCCTTCTTCAACAGCCCCGTGGCCGCGATATTGGCGGAGGCTCCGATGGGGGTGATATTGCCCCCCAGAGTGGCCCCGGTGAGGAGGCCGTAATAGAGAAGGTAGGGCTCGATCCCCAGGTTCCGGGTCACGGCGGCCAGCACCGGCAGCATGGTGGCCACATAGGGGATATTGTCCACAAAGGCGGAGATCACCACGCTCCCCCACACCACCAGGGTATAGAGCCAGAAGAGGCTGCCGCCCCCGGACCGGGCGATAAAGCCGGCAAAATCATCCACCAGCCCCGCCTCGGTGATGCCCCCGATGACCACGAACAGGCCAAGGAGCAGGAGGAGGGTCTCCCCGTCCAGGTTCTTCACCGCCCGGACCGCGCCGCCGGTCTTCCGCTTCCGCAGCAGATCCAGGACCATGGTGACCACCGCCAGGACGCAGCAGATGATCCCGTTGATCAGGGCGGGGGTATCGGGGATGAAGGAGGCGACGATGAGGGCCCCCACCATCACCAGGAGCATCACCGTGGGCATCCGGTCCTCCACGGGCGTCCGCTCCCGGGCCTCCACCGGAGCCTTGTCCCGGCGGAAGAGGATCATCATCACCGGCATCGTGGCCAGGGCCCCCAGCTCCACGGCGAAGAAGATGCCCGGCCTTCCCCGCATCCAGAAGAAGTTCATGAAGTTCATCCCCGCGTAGTCCCCCAGCATGATGGAGGTGGTGTCCCCCACCAGGGTGGCCGCCCCCTGGAGATTGGAGGAGACGGCGATGGACAGGATCATCCCCACGGGGTTGATCTTCAGCTTCCGGCATACCGCCATGCCCACCGGGGCCACCATGAGCACCGTGGCCACATTATCGATGAAGGCGGAGATGACCCCGGAGAAGAGGGACATGTAGATGGTGACCCACATGACGTTTTTCGACTTCTCCAGCAGGATGTCCGCCAGGCGGTTGGGCATTTTCGACTCGATGAAGTAATCCACGATGATCATGGTGCCCGCGATCATCATGAGCACGTTCCAGTTGATGGCCGCCGGGAGCCGGGCAATGGGCAGCACCCCGACGATCAGATAGATCGCCGCCGTCCCCACCGCATAGAGGGGGCGGTGCTTGGGCAGGGCGATCATGAGCACATACATGAGGACAAAGAGGATCAGGGCAAAGATCTTCATCGTTCACCATCCGGTTCCGGCGGCAGGCCGCCGGGAATTGGGTCCCGCGGGGAATCGGGAGGATTATACCTCTTTCCCCTGTCCTTGGCAAGGGGCTGTCTCCCCGGGCCGGTACAGAGCCGCCACCGCCTCCGTATACTCCCCCATCCGGACCCGCACCTCCTCCGGACCCAGGATCCGGGCGTCGGCGCCGAAGCCGAAGACCCAGGCGAAGAACTGGGGACTCACCGCCACCTCCGCCGTGACCCGGAAGGCGTCCTCCCCCTCCGGGATCAGGACCGCGTCCTGGCCCAGCCGATCCAGCACCGCTCCCACCAGGCCGCTCCCAAAGCGCAGGGTCACCGGGACGGTCTCCCCGGAAAACATGCCGAAGACGGAACGGGAGTAGTTCCCCATGTCCAGAGCCTTGAAGGCTGCCTGCCCCTCCCGCTCCTCCTCCGTCACCTTGATCCGCTCCATCTTATCCACCCGGTAGTGGCGGATCCCGCGGTTGGCCTCGTCGTAGGCCACCAGGTAGTAATTCTCGTTGTCCCAGGTGAGGGCATAGGGGCTCACCTGGTACCAGGAACCGCCCCGGCGGTACTCCTTGGTCTTCCGCACCGTATAGCGGAAATAGCGGAAGCGGATCTGCCGGTTTTTGGCGATGCCGCTGTGGATCTCATCCACATTGTAGTATATGGATTCGTTCATCTGCTTGATCCGGTCCGCCACCAGGACCTGCCGCTGGAGCTGCTGCGCCTGGTGGACGCTGCCCAGGGATTCGATCTTCCGGATCAGGGAGGCGGTCTTTTTCCGGGTGATGAACCGGGAGGACTGGACGCTGTCCGCCAGCAGCTTCAGCTCCGGCAGCTGGAAGGTCCTTTCCCCGATGAAATAGGCGGCATACCGCCCGGCCTGGGTGCGGACCACGTCCACCCCGTACTGGCGCAGGGCCTCCAGGTCGTCATAGACGCTCTTCCGCTCCGCGTACACCCCCTGTCCCCGAAGATGGTCCAGGATCTCCCGCAGGGTGACCGGGTGGGCTTCGTCGGAATACCGGAGCAGGTAATCCCGGATGTACAGGGGTTTGAGCTTCTGGGCGTCGCGCATGGCGTTTTCCCTCCTCAGTTTACGCGGATACGGCCTCCCCCTGGAGCAGACGGCAGGCCAGAGCGTTTTCCGCCAGCAGGCTCCGGTCCGCCTCTTCCAGCTCGGAGAGCCGGGAGATATCCATCTCGTCCCGCAGGTCCGCCAGTTTCACCGCCCGGGCGATGGGGTGGGCGGCAATGGCCCGGAGCCGCTCGGCATAGGGGATGGATTCATCCAGGTTCAGCCGCTCCAGGGCGTCGCAGATATATCCCCCGAAGCCCGCCAGGCGGATCTCCTCCAGGGTGACGCCCCCCTCCTCCAGCACATCCTGGAGCCAGGCGGCGCAGGCCTTGGCTTCGTTGGTGAAGCTCGCCGCCACCCGGGCGGTATGGAAGATGTAGGGTACGCCGTACCGGTCCGTATGCCCGTGGTGGGCGGCATAGGCGATGGTCATGGCTTTTCTCGTCATAGGGGTGAGCAGCATGGGGATCTCCTCCGTTCGTTTTGATTCTGATCCCATGATACCCGCTTAATTGTCCTGATATCCGTACAATAACACGGGTATTCCGAAAATGCAAGACAGCCCGCGTCCCCGCACCGGCGAGTTGATCCGCCGGATGACGCCCTTCCTGGGATTTTTCTCTTACCGACATAGACAGAAGCATGATCTTATGTTATAATATTTTTTGGGGACGGGACAGCCGCAAGTCCATCCTGTCCCACAAGAGAAGGGACCGGGAAGCCGGTCCGAAAGAAGAAAAGGAGTTGTAGGAGAATGAAGAAAAGCATGCGCGGTCTGTCCCTGGTCCTGGTGCTGGTCCTGGTGCTGACCCTCGCCCTCCCGGCCATGGCCGCGGAAGAAGAAGCGGCGGAAGGTCCGCTGACCCGGGGCGAATTCCTCCAGGCCTTCTTCCAGTCCATCGAAACCGAAGAGATGGAACCGAAGCAGGCCTACTATGAAGACGTACCCATGAGCGGCGATCTGGCTCTGGCAGTCCGCTGGGCTGTGCAGCAGGGCGTCGTCAACGGCTATGGCAACGGCAAGTTCGGCCCTGACGATCCCATCACCCGGGAGCAGCTGGCCGCCATGATCTACCGCTACGCCCAGACCCTGGGCAAGGGCTACCAGGACGCCTGGATGTTCAATCTGGACTATCCCGACGCCGCTGAGATCTCCCCCTGGGCGGACGAAGCCATGCACTATGTGGTGATGAACGGCATCCTCGCCGGCAGCGAGGAAGGCCTCTTCCCCAAGGGCGCCGTTTCCGCCGAGGAGCTGCCCGCCATCCTGGAACAGTTCCAGAAGGCCGTGATCGGCACCGATGCCGACCTGGTCCTCACCAACGCCGGTCTGACCTTCACCGTCCCCGGAGATACCGCGGACCTGCTGGTGGCCGAAGCCCCCGAGAATGCCGAGGACGGCACCCTGTTCTCCTTCTCCGAGAAGGCCTCCGTGGAGGCTGCCAAGGCCCTGGGGGAGGAAGACACCGGCGCCGGCTGGCTCTTCGACATCCGCAAGGTGAGTTGGGAAGAGCTGCAGGAGCTGCTCTGCGCCGATATGTCCGGCGTGGACGTTTTTGCCAAGGACGCCGAGGGCGGCTATTACCTGAAGTATCATCCCACCGACGTCCGTCTCGTCCGGGAAGGCGATCCCACCGAGGAAGATTGGGCTGCCTGGAGCAGCGTTTGCGAATGGGCCGGCGTGGCTCCCCGCTTCTTCGCTGAGGAAAACGGTCTGGAGCCCTTCACCCGGGGCAACAGCGAGCTGGAGATCTATCTGAACCAGATCCTGGCCGGGAAGCTGACCAACTACACCTTCAGCTGCCTGAATCCCTTTGATCCCCTGGAGCCCGGTGAAACGGATCCCGCCCCCTTCGTGGAGAAGCTGCTGGACGCCGAGATCAGCTTCGACTACAGCGGCGAAGGCGCTCCCGACGGGGAATACGTAGTTCTGAACCTCCCCGATGAGGACGTCCGCATCGACTTCTTCTTCCTGGAAGGCAAGCAGAATTATATCCGCATGGTCGCCGACCGCGGGGAATCCACCATCGAAAATATCTACATTGCGGCTTTCGCCGATGAAGAGACCACCGCCAACGGCGTGGCCTACGACTGGTACAAGACCGTCGCCAAGGCGCAGGGCTACAGCGTGGAGGACGATCAGGTCCTCAGCGTCGACGGTCTGACCCTCACCATCCCCGCCGACAAGGCCGATCTGCTGATCGCCGACACCCTCACCGGTTCCGATACCGGCGCCCTGTTCACCGTCTCCGAGAAGGCCTCCGTGGAGGCTGCCGAAGCCAAAAACGGCGAAGCCAACGGCGCCGGCTGGCTCTTCGACATCTGCAAAATCAGCGAGGAAGAGCTGCAGGAGCTGCTCTGCAACGATATGTCCGGCATGGATCCCTTCGCCAAGGACGCGGAGGGCAACTGCTACCTGCTGGCCCATCCCACGGACGTGCGTCTCGAGCGGGAGGGCGACATCACCGAAGAAGACCAGGCAGCCTGGAGCGCTCTGTGCGAGTGGGCCGACAGCATCCCCGAGGCCTTCATCGAGGAGAACGGCCTGGAGCCCCTCCATGCGGGCAACACGGATCTGGAGATCTACCTGAACCGGATCCTCTGCGGTCTGGAGACCTTTGAAGTCAGAGCCAACGACTACAATCCCATGGATCCCGCCGCGGCGGATCCCGCTCCCTTTGTGAAGCAGCTGCTGGCCGGCACCTACGCCTATACCGACGGCGAAGCGCCCGACGGGCAGTACATCGTCCTGGCTCTTCCTGAGCTCGGCGTCCGCTTCGACTTCTTCTTTGCCCCGGAAGGGCAGAACCTCGTCCGCCAGGTCATGACCTATGAGGACGGCGAGTATGAAGTTCTGTTCAAGGCGGAGTTCCCGGACGAGACCACCGCCAACGGCATCATGGAAGCCTGGTGCATCGCCCTGTCCGAAGCCAAAAC
>CAMZJG010000087.1 GCA_947307505.1 uncultured Clostridia bacterium
GGCCTTCCTTCCGCAGTTCCTCCTCCACCTTGATCTGGGTGGCGATGCCCGCGTGGTCCACCCCGGGGACCCACAGGGCGGCATAACCCTGCATCCGCTTGAAGCGGATGAGGATATCTTGGAGGGTGCAGTCCATGGCATGGCCCATATGGAGCTGACCGGTCACGTTGGGAGGGGGCATGACAATGGTGAAGGGTTTCTTGTCGGGGTCGCGCCTGGTGGAGAAATAACCTCCGTCCAGCCACATCTGGTAGATGGAAGTCTCCACGGCTTTGGGATCATAGGTTTTGGGCAGGTCTTTCATGGTAACACTCCTCTGCAAAGTAAAACGCCCCGGGAACGCTTGATCGCGTTCCCGGGGCGGAAAAATTCCGCGGTACCACCCGGATTTCTCACTTCGCCGCTTTCACGGCTTCGCCCGATCACGGGAGCACCCGTCGGCGCCTACGGCGGCCATGCCGCTTTCAGACCGCAGCTCAGGGGTGACTTCCGCACGGTTCCGGAAAGGCTCGCAGCATCCGCCTTCTCTCTGCACCGGTGCTCTGCGCGTACTGGTCCCCGTCACAGCCTTTATGAGATTATCGGGAGTATACCCCCGGAAAGCGCTGTTGTCAAGGGGGTATTTCCGCTTGGCACTCCGTTCCGTTTGCGGTATACTATACGATACAAAAGCTGATGGTGGTGAACAGGATGCCCGCTCTTCCCTATTGGAACCACAACACCGCGTATTATCCCTGGATTAAGCGGCGGCTCCTGGGCTGCCGCCGCGTTCTGGACGTGGGCTGCGGACGGGACCCTGGTCCGGTATCTGCAGGAGGAGGGGCGTAGGATCGTCGGCATCGACATCTCCCCGACCATGGTCGCCCGGGCCGAGGCGGACTTGCATGGGTCGGAGATCCGCTTTGCCCTGTGTCCCTTTGCCGCATATCCGGAGGATAAATCCCTTGACGCCGTAGTCTTCGTCGCCTCCCTGCATCATATGGAAATGCCCGCCTCCCTGGAAAAGGCTAAGCGCCTGCTGGCGGAGGGCGGCAGTTTGCTGGTGGTGGGGCTGGCCTCCCCCTCCTCCCTCGGAGACCATATTCTGGATTGCCTCCGGGTGATCCCCGCCCGGTTCGGCTCCAGGCTGCATCGGATGCGTTCCTCAGAGGAGCTGGGCATTCCCACCAACGGAATCTATCCGGAAATGCGGGAGATCCGGGAGTCGGTACGGCGGCTCCTGCCTGGAGCGAAGCTGCGGCGGGGGCTTTACTGGCGGTATCTGCTCTCCTGGAAAAAATGACCGGACGCCCCGGTTTTCTCCCGTTTCTGCATTGACAGGCGCATAAGCCTATGTTAATATTTCCATACTTTGAATCGGAGGTAAGGGCAATGGCGCTGTGGATGGATCGACAGCAGGGCGGACGCAGGTAGCGTCTGCCGCATCGCACCTGCCCGGAAATCGTCAGTCTGCGGCATGGCTCAGGCCATGCCGGTTTTTTATCGGGGGTCTCGCTATGGATAAAGTGGAAAGCAAGAATTTCATCGAACAGTTCATCGAAGAGGATATGGCGCCCGGCGCCCGGTGCGACGGGGTGCAGATCCACACCCGTTTCCCGCCGGAACCCAACGGGTATCTGCACATCGGTCACGCCAAGGCGCTTTGCATCGATTTCGGGTCCGCGGAGCGTTTCGGGGGCATCACCAATCTGCGGATGGACGACACCAACCCCGCCAAGGAGGATACGGAGTACGTAGAGGCCATCCAGGAGGATATCCACTGGCTGGGCTATGACTGGGGCGACCGGTTCTATTACGGCTCGGATTATTTCCCCCAGACCTACGAATGCGCGGTGAATCTCATCAAGCAGGGTCTGGCCTATGTGTGCGAACTCTCTCCGGAGGAATTCAAGCAAAACCGGGGGGATATCGGCGTGCCCGCCGTCTCCCCCTACCGCGACCGGCCCGTGGAGGAATCGCTGGATCTGTTCCAGCGGATGAAAAACGGGGAATTTGCCGAGGGAAGCATGACCCTGCGGGCGAAGATCGACCTGAGCAGCGGCAACTTCAATATGCGGGATCCCGTGCTCTACCGGATCCGCTATGTGGAGCACCACCGGCAGGGGAACAAATGGTGCATCTATCCCATGTACGATTTTGCCCACCCCATCCAGGACGCCATCGAGGGCATCACCCATTCTCTCTGCTCCCTGGAGTATGAGGAACACCGCCCCCTGTACGACTGGGTGGTGGAGCACGCAGGCATCCCCGGCCTCAAGCCCCGCCAGATTGAGTTCGCCCGTCTGGGCATCAACTACACCGTCATGAGCAAGCGCAAGCTGCGGAAACTCGTGGAGGACGGCGTGGTCTCCGGCTGGGACGATCCCCGGATGCCCACCCTCTGCGGCCTTCGCCGCCGGGGGTATACCGCCGCCTCCATCCGGAACTTCTGCGAGCGCATCGGCGTCGCCAAGGTGGACTCCACCGTTGACTGGGCTTTCCTGGAGAGCTGTCTGCGGGAGGACCTGAACCAGTCCGCTCCCCGGGTGATGGCGGTCCTCCACCCCGTCCTTCTCACGGTGACGAACTACCCCGAAGGGCAGACCGAGGAGGTCAGCATCGAGAACAATCCCGTGCGGCCGGAAACCGGCTCCCGCAAGGTCGTCTTCTCCCGCCGTCTTTGGGTGGAGCGGGAGGACTTCGAGGAGGAGCCGCCCAAGAAATTCAACCGTCTCTACCCCGGCAACGAGGTCCGGCTGAAGGGTGCCTACGTGGTCCGCTGCACCGGCTGCGTGAAGGACCGGGACGGGCATGTGGTGGAGGTCCTGTGCGAATACGATCCGGATTCCCGGGGCGGTGATCCCGCAGACGGCCGGAAGATCCGGGGCACGATCCACTGGGTGGACTGCGCCACCGCCGTAAACGCGGAGGTCCGGCTCTATGACTACCTGTTCAACGATCCCGACCCCGACGGTCCGGGGAAAGATTTCATGGAATGCCTGAATCCCGGCAGCCTCATGGTCCTGCGGGACTGCAAGCTGGAAGCCTGCCTGGCGGACTCCCCCGTTCCGGAAAAGGGAAAATCTGCCACCGGTTATCAGTTCCTGCGCACCGGGTATTTCTGCACCGATCCGGACAGCCGCCCCGGGCATCCGGTGTTCAACCGGAGCGTCGCTCTGAAGGACAGCTACAAAAAGTAACCCGATATTTTGCCGGGCCGTCTCAGCGAGGCGGCCCGGCGTTGCATTTAAATGCATAATATGGTATCATTTATTTAATGGAATGAAGAACGGAAAAGAGATGAACGCAGCGCATGGAGCATGAGAAGCAGGAGAAACAGGAAATACAACAGAAGCGAAAAACAAAGCCCATCACTCTGGATAAACTGGAGTGGGGCACGGAAGAGACTCTGGAAGAGGAATACCGAAAATCCAGGAAGGAAAGGAAGGTCCTGCCGGATACCATCACATCCCGGGAGCTGTATCGGGATATCACCCAGATCGCTTGGCCGTCCCTCTGCGAGCTGTTCCTCACCAGCCTGGTGTCCATGGTGGATACCATGATGGTGGGAGGCCTTGGGCCGCATGCCATCAGCGCAGTCAGCCTGGCGAGCCAGCCCCGGTTTTTGTTCATGAATCTGATCATGGCCCTGAACACCGGCGCCACCGCCGTGATCTCCCGGGCCAGAGGCATGCAGGATCGGGAGCGGGCAAACGCCATCCTGCGGCAGAATATGGTCTTCATCACGTTTATTGCCATTTTCAGCACCATCGTGGGCTTCACCCTATCCGAACCTCTTATCCGGTTCATGGCCAACGGCGGGCTGGACGACGACGTGGTGAGAGAGGGCGTCACCTATCTGCGCATCCAGTTCTGCTTCTTCCCGGTGCTGGCCTGGACGGCCGGGATCACCGCCAGCATGAAGGGCACCGGTGAAGCCAAGCCCAGTCTGTTCTATAATTCCGCAGCCAACGTGGTGAACATCTGCTTCAACTGGCTGCTCATCAACGGCAAGCTGGGATTCCCCAGGCTGGGGGTGGCCGGAGCCTCCCTGGCCACAGGCATCGGGCAGTGCGTCGCACTGATCATCGCCCTGTACTGCGTGTTCAGCGGACGGTTTTACTGCAAGCTGGTCCTGAAGCACTTCCTGCATTTCGATAAGGACATCATCCATGGCATCGTGAAGGTGGGCGTGCCCAGCCTCATCGAGCAGTTCATCATGCGCTTCGGCGTCATCATGTATACCCGCACCGTGGCCTCCCTGGGCAACCTGGAATTCGCCACCCACAATATCTGTATGAATATCCAGAGCATGTCCTTCATGATCGGCCAGGGCTTCGCCGTTTCCTCCACCGCCCTGGTGGGCCAAAGTCTGGGAAAGAAACGTCCGGATATGGCGGAGCACTACAGCCGACGCTGCCGGAACATGGGCCTGATCGCCTCTCTGTTCATCGCCCTGCTCTTCGTGATCTTCCGCCGGTTCCTGATCGGGCTGTACAACAAGGACGCAGAAATCCTGCGTATGGGCGCCTACGTGATGCTGATGGTGGCCCTCCTCCAGCCCTTCCAGGCCAATCAGTTCATTCTGGGCGGCTCCCTCCGTGGCGCGGGAGACACCCGCTTCACCGCCATGGTCATGCTCATCACCATCGTGGGCATTCGGACTTCCGTGGCATGGCTCATGGTGGACACCCTGCACCTGGGGCTCACCGGCGCTTGGATCGCCGTATGCGCGGACCAGATCTGCCGCAGCTTCATCATCATGGGCCGGTACAACCAGGGAAAGTGGAAAAAGATCAAGCTTTGATCCATATGAAAAGATTCAGGGGCAGGCCAAATGGCCTGCCCCCTTGGCGTTCATATCCGTTTATTTCCCGTAGAACTCCGCGTAGATGCCCCGGACGGCGGTCTCGTAATCCCCGGCGTCGATACCCAGGATGATGTTCAGCTCGCTGGATCCCTGGTCGATCATGCGGATATTGACCCCTGCGGCGGTGACAGCCCCCAGGATGCGGGCGGCGATGCCCTTGTTTGCCACCATGCCGCAGCCCACCACAGCGATGAGGGCCAGATCCTCCTCCAGCTTTACGGCATCCGGCTTCAGCCGTGCCTCCACCTCCCGCAGGATGGCGTCCTTATGGGGCGCAAAAAGGCTGTCGGACACCACCACGGACATGGTATCGATCCCCGTGGGGCAGTGCTCAAAGGGCACGCCCAGATCGGCGAAAATATCCAGCAGCTTCGCTCCGAAGCCCACTTCCCCGTTCATCATGCTTTTTTCCACCAGAATGGCGTCGAAGCCTTTCCGCCCGGCCACGCCGGTGACAGGCGCGGGACTGACCCCCTCCGGCAAAGCCGGTACGATCAGCGTTCCCGGATCCTCAGGGCGGTTGGTATTGCGGATATTGATGGGGATATTCGCC